>JBAVNO010000194.1:0-5769 GCA_049691095.1 Alphaproteobacteria bacterium
TGCTGACGGCCGTGCATGGCGCCACCGCGGCTTGCGGATCGCTGGTGATCGCCCTGGCGCTGGCCGAGGGCCGGATTTCGGCCCTCGATGCCTTCCGCCTGTCCCGCATCGACGAGTTGTTCCAGGCCGAGCAATGGGGCGAGGTCGACGAGGCCATGGCGCGCCAGGAGGCGATCCGCGAAGATATTGCTTCGGCGGGCCTTTTCATGGAATTGTGCCGGGCCTGAAACGGGCGGCGCCCGGGTCCTTTGGTCCCTTCGCCGCGCGCCCAAGCCTGTTGCATTCGCACACGCCCGTGCCCAGAATTCCGAACCTTTGTCTCGGGGGGCCTCATGCAAGAGATTCTGCGCCAGTTGGAGGAGAAACGGGCCCGCGCCCGCGCCGGCGGCGGCGCGCGCCGGGTCGAGGCGCAACATGCCAAGGGCAAGCTCAGCGCCCGCGAGCGCATCGAGCTGCTGCTGGACGCCGGCACCTTCGAGGAATGGGACATGTTCGTCGAGCACCGGTGCGGCGACTTCGGCATGGGCGAGCAGAAGATCCCGGGCGACGGCGTGGTGACGGGCTACGGCACCATCAACGGCCGGCTCGTCTTCGTCTTCAGCCAGGATTTCACCGTATTCGGGGGCTCGCTCTCCGAGCCCCATGCCGAGAAGATCGCCAAGATCATGGACCAGGCGATGAAGGTGGGAGCGCCGGTCATCGGGCTCAACGATTCGGGCGGCGCGCGGATCCAGGAAGGGGTCGCCTCGCTCGCGGGCTACGCCGAGGTGTTCCAGCGCAACGTCGAGGCCTCGGGCGTCATCCCCCAGGTCTCGCTCATCATGGGACCGTGCGCCGGGGGGGCGGTCTATTCGCCGGCCATGACCGACTTCATCTTCATGGTCAAGGATACGTCCTACATGTTCGTGACCGGTCCCGACGTGGTCAAGACGGTGACCCACGAGACGGTCACCCACGAGGAGCTGGGCGGCGCCATCACCCACACCACGAAGTCCGGGATCGCCGATCTGGCGTTCGAGAACGACATCGAGGCGCTCCTTCAGCTGCGCCGGTTCATGGATTTTCTTCCCGCCAACAACCGCGAGAAGCCGCCCGTCCGGCCCACCGGCGACGCCGCCGACCGGATCGAGGAATCGTTGGACACTCTGGTTCCCGCGTCGCCCAACAAGCCCTACGACATGAAGGAGCTGATCCTGAAGGTCGTCGACGAGGCGGACTTCTTCGAGCTCCAGCCCACCTACGCGCAGAACATCATCACCGGCTTCGCGCGCATGGACGGATCGACCATCGGGATCGTCGCCAACCAGCCCATGGTGCTGGCCGGGTGCCTCGACATCGCCTCGTCGGTCAAGGCGGCGCGGTTCGTGCGCTTCTGCGACTGCTTCAACATCCCGATCATCACCTTCGTGGACGTGCCCGGATTCCTGCCCGGCACCGCGCAGGAGTTCGGCGGCATTATCAAGCACGGCGCCAAGCTTCTGTTCGCGTTCTGCGAGGCCACGGTGCCGAAGGTGACGGTCATCACCCGCAAGGCCTATGGCGGAGCCTATGACGTCATGAGCTCCAAGCACCTGCGGGGCGACGTGAATTTCGCGTGGCCCACGGCCGAGATCGCGGTGATGGGGCCCAAGGGCGCGGTCGAGATCATCTTCCGCAGCGACCTCGGCGATCCCAAGAAGTTCGACGAGCGGACCGAGGAGTACCGCAGGAAGTTCGCGAATCCCTTCATCGCCGGCCACCGCGGCTATATCGACGACGTCATCATGCCCAATACCACGCGGCGGCGCATCTGCCGGTCCCTTGCGATGCTGCGCAACAAGAAGCTCAGCAATCCCTGGAAGAAACACGCCAACATCCCGCTTTGACCGCAGGGCCGATGTTCAAGAAGATCCTCATCGCCAACCGCGGCGAGATCGCGTGCCGGATCATCGCCACCGCCCGCCGCATGGGGCTGGCGACGGTCGCGGTCTATTCCGAGGCCGACGCCGACGCGCGCCACGTGCGCGAGGCGGACGAGGCGGTCTTGATCGGACCGTCGCCTGCGGCCCAGAGCTATCTGGTGGCCGAAAAGATCCTCAAGGCCGCCAAGGACACCGGCGCGGAAGCGATCCATCCCGGCTACGGATTCCTGTCGGAAAGGGCCGAGTTCGCAAAGGCCGTGGAAAAGGCCGGCCTGGTGTTCATCGGGCCGGGGCCGAAATCGATCGCCGCCATGGGCGACAAGATCGAATCGAAGAAGCTGGCGATGAAGGCCGGTGTGAACACCATCCCCGGCTGCATGGATGTGATCAAGGACGCGAAAGAGGCGGTCAAGATCGCCCGCGACATCGGCTATCCGGTGATGATCAAGGCGTCGGCCGGCGGCGGCGGCAAGGGGATGCGGATCGCGGGCAACGACGAGGAAGCGCGCGACGGCTTCCGCTCCGCCACCAACGAGGCCCGCTCCAGCTTCGGCGACGAGCGCGTGTTCATCGAGAAGTTCATCGAACAGCCCCGCCACATCGAAATCCAGGTGCTGGGCGATACCCACGGCAACATGGTCTATCTGGGCGAGCGCGAATGCTCGATCCAGCGGCGCAATCAAAAGGTGATCGAAGAGGCGCCCTCGCCCTTCATCGACGCCAAGACCCGCAAGGCGATGGGCGAACAGGCGGTGGCGCTCGCCAAGGCCGTCGGCTACCACTCGGCCGGTACGGTCGAATTCGTGGCCGGCGCCGACAAGAGCTTCTACTTCCTCGAGATGAACACGCGGCTCCAGGTCGAGCACCCGGTGACCGAATGCGTGACCGGGCTCGACCTCGTGGAACAGATGATCCGGATCGCCCGCGGCGAGAAGCTCTCCTTCACCCAGAAGGACGTGAAGCTCGACGGGTGGGCCATCGAGGCCCGCGTCTACGCGGAGGACCCGTTTCGGAACTTCCTGCCCTCGATCGGGCGGCTCGCGCGCTATCGGCCGCCCTCGCGGGCGGAAGGCGTCCGCGTCGATACCGGCGTGTACGAGGGCGCCGAGATCAGCATGTACTACGATCCGATGATCGCGAAGGTGATCGCGCACGGCGCCACGCGGGAGGAGGCGACCGCCAGGATGCGCACGGCTCTCGACGAATATTACGTGCGCGGCGTATCGCACAACATCAGCTTCCTGTCCGCGCTGCTCGCGCACCCGCGGTTCGTGGCGGGACGGCTCACCACGAGCTTCGTCGCCGACGAATACCCCGGCGGCTTTCATCCCGCCGACGTGCCGCACGACGAGCCGCAGATGCCCGCGGCGCTGGCGACGTTCGTCCACCAGCGGGGCGTGGAGCGCCAAGCCATGATCAGCGGGCAGTTGCCGGGCCACAACCGGACCGTTCCCCGCGAATGGACCGCGGTCATCGCCGGCACCCGCTATTCGGCGAAGGTGGACAACGAAACCGACGGCTACGACATCCATCTGGACGGACGCACCTATGCCATTCGCTCCGGCTGGGCCCCCGGGGAGCCGCTGTTTCGCTGCCTGCTCAACGGCCGCTCGATCACGGTCCAAGTGGAGCGGCTTCCCGTCGGCTACCGCCTGTTCCACGGCGGCGCGCAGGTGGATGTGCTGGTGCTTCGGCCGCGCGCGGCCGAGCTCAACGCCCTGATGCCGGTGAAGGAGCCGCCGGACCTGTCCAAATTCGTGCTTTCGCCGATGCCGGGGCTTCTCGTTTCGGTCGCGGTCGAGACGGGCCAGGAAATCCGCGCGGGGGAAGAGCTGGCGGTGGTCGAGGCGATGAAGATGGAAAACATCCTGCGCGCCGACCGGGACGGAACCATCGCCGTCGTTCACGCCCAGCCGGGCGACAGCCTGGCCGTCGATCAGAAGATCCTGGAGTTCGAGTAGGGCGCCGACCATACGCCGCCGGCCGCGATGGAACGGGAGTAGGCCATGAAGTGGCTTTTCTACGCGGCCAACGGTAACGGCGTGGGCCACGTCATTCGGACCGTGGCGCTGGCGCGGCAGGTCCGCAAGCGCGCGCCCGAGTCCGAATTCCTGTTTCTCACCGAATCGGAAGCATCGCACCTGATCTGGCGCGAAGGATTCGCCAGCATCAAGCTCCTGTCCATGACCGCCATCCGGGAAAAGCAGATCGACCCCGGCACCGTATATGCGCTCAACCGCTCCCTCACGGCCAACGTCTACGCGGCTTTTCGGCCCGAGGTGATGGTCGTCGATTGCTTTCCCGGAGGCACCACCAAGTTCATGTACTCGGTGATGCCGAACACGTCGTTGCGGATATTCCTGTATCGGGAAAAGAAGAACGAAAAACGCGATGATCCGGCGTTCGCGCACGAGCTCTCGTTGTTCCACCAGGTTCTCGTGGTCCACGAACCGGGCGAGACCGCGCTTCCCCAATGTCCGGGCGTCGGCGTCACCGAGGTGGGCAACTTCCTGATCCGCTCGCGCCAGGAAGCGCTGCCCCGGGACGAGGCGCGCCGGATCCTGGGCCTGCCGGCCGAAGGAATGGTGGTGTTCGTCGGATTCGGGGGCGGCGGCGACCCCAGGTACGACGGGCTCCTGCGCATGGCGCTGAAGGCCGCCGAACGGTTTCCGCGGTGGACGTTCGCGTGCGCCGCGCCGCCCCTCTACAGGGGCCAAATGCCCGCGCGAGCCGCGGCGAACGTGGTTGCCATCGGCTATTTTCCGCTGGCGGAAGTGATGACCGCGTTCGACGGCGCGATCTGCCGGCTCGGCACGAACACCTATACGGAGATGAGTCACTTCGGGATACCGGCCATCTATTTGCCGCGCATGGATACGTTCGAGGACGACCACGAGGCGCGCGGTCGGCGCGTCACCTCCGCCGCCGCCGGCTGGGTGGTCGACGAATCCGATGAAGCGGGGTTCGAACGCGCCCTCGACGCGTTGGCCGACGATGCGACGCGGGCGAAGGCCTCGGCCAATGCGCAGGCGCTCGTGCGCCGCAACGGGGCCGAGGCGGTGGCGGCGAGCCTCGTCGAATGGGCGGAAAAAATGGTCGGCGCGGCATCCGAGGGACCATGATGGCCGGCGGCTGTCGCTGAGGGCTGGGATGGCGTCTGCGGCACGCAAGACGGTTCGGCTTTTGATTCACGGCCGGGTCCAGGGCGTGTGCTATCGCGCCTGGGCGGTGGATCAGGCGGCGCTGCGCGGCGTCGACGGCTGGGTCCGCAACCGGCGCGACGGCACGGTGGAGGCGGTCCTTTCCGGTCCCGCGGCCGAGGTCGACGCCCTGATCGAAGCCTGCCGCGCCGGCCCGCCCCACGCGCAGGTGAGCCGCATCGACGTGGCCCCCGCCGACGAGACGGAACCGGGGGTGGCGGCGGGCACGGGCTTCCGCCAGATTCCAACCCCATAGGCGGCCCGATAGCCGGCCCGGCCGTCCTCGAGCCGGCCCGGTTCCGCTACGGACGCCGCACGAGGGAGCCAAACGAGTCCGCGAAGGTGGCGCGGAGCGCCGCGTCCAGTTGGTCCGCGGTGGCGGCGATGCCAAGCTCGGCCAGGGACGTGACGCCCAGCCCCGAGACCTGGCGCGGGGGAATGCCGCAGGGAACGATGCCGCGGTAGTGTTCGAGCTCGGGCGCCCGGTTGATCGCGAGCCCGTGATAGCTGACGCCGCGGCGCACGCGCACGCCGATGGCCGCGATCTTGTCCTCCCGGCCCGGTGCCTCGCCTTGGGCCGACCGGTCGACCCAGATCCCGACCCGCCCCGGCCGGCGCTCGCCGGTGACGCTGAAACGCGCCAGGGCCGCGATGGCCCATGCCTCGAG
>JBAVNO010000195.1:0-4279 GCA_049691095.1 Alphaproteobacteria bacterium
GACCGGGTCGCGGTGGCGGGAAGCTTCCGCCGCGCGCAGGAGACGGTGGGCGACCTCGACATCCTGGTGACGGCGAGGCGCGGCAGCCCGGTCATGGACCGCTTCACCGCGTACGACGAAGTGACCGAGGTGATGGCGAAGGGGCCGACGCGGGCCACCGTCCGGCTTCGCTCCGGCATCCAGGTCGACGTGCGCGTGGTGCCGGACGCCAGCTTCGGCGCGGCGCTCTATTACTTCACCGGAAGCAAGGCCCATAACATCGCCGTCCGCGGCATGGCCCAGAAGCGGGGCCTGAAGATCAACGAGTACGGCGTGTTCAAGGGCGAGAAGAGAATCGCGGGCGAGACCGAGGAATCGATCTTCAAGCTGCTCGGCCTCGACTACATTCCGCCGGAGCTGCGCGAGAACCACGGCGAGATCGAGGCCGCGAAAAAGGGCACGCTGCCGCGTCTGATCGAGGACCGGGACCTCAGGGGCGATCTGCACGTCCACACCAAGGCCACCGACGGGCGCAGCACCATCCGCGAGATGGCCGAAGCGGCGCGAGAGCTGGGCTTCGAGTACATCGCCGTCACCGAGCACTCGAAGCGGCTCGCCATGGCCAAGGGGCTGGACGCGAAAAGGCTGGCCCGCCAGATGGACGAGATCGACAAGCTGAATGAAGAAGGTCTGGGCCTCGCGATTCTGAAGGGGATCGAGGTGGACATCCTGGAGGACGGTACGCTCGATCTTCCCGACGCCGCGCTGGCCGGGCTCGATCTCGTGATCGGCGCCGTGCACAGCGCCTTCACGCTCTCGCGCGAGAAACAGACCGCGCGGATTCTGAGGGCGATGGAGCGACCGCACTTCACCATCCTGGCGCACCCCACCGGGCGGCTCATGCCGACGCGCGAGCCCTACGACGTGGACATGGCGCGAATCATCCGCGCGGCCAAGGACCGGGGCTGTTTCCTCGAATTGAACGCCCACCCCGAGCGGCTCGACCTCACCGCCGTCTATTGCCAGATGGCCAAAGCCGAAGGGGTGCTGGTCAGCGTCAATTCCGACGCCCACAGCGCCCAGGACTTCGCCAATCTGCGGTTCGGCATCGGCCAGGCGCGCCGCGGCTGGCTGGAGAAGGGGGACGTGCTGAACACGAGGCCGCTCAAGGCCCTGCGGCCGCTGCTCAAGCGCACGATGTGACTGTTGGGGCGTGACTGTCGGGGCGTGACTGTCGGGGGATGAGCGCCGGGGAGCGCCACGGCGCGCCGGCGGGCCGCCGTGCCCGCCCTTCCGCGACCCGTTGCGGAACCGCCGTCCAATCCCTATCTTCCCCCGGCCATCCGGAGCCTCCCAGCCGTTCATGACCAGCCCCAGCCATATCCGCAATTTCGCGATCATCGCCCACATCGACCACGGCAAGTCCACGCTGGCCGACCGGCTGATCGAGCTGTGCGGCGGGCTCGAGACCCGGGAGATGCGCGCGCAGGTGCTGGATTCCATGGATATCGAGCGCGAGCGCGGCATCACCATCAAGGCCCAGACGGTGCGCCTGATGTACAGGGCCCGGGACGGCGAGACCTACGAGCTCAACCTGATCGACACCCCCGGCCACGTGGACTTCGCCTACGAGGTGAACCGGAGCCTGGCCGCCTGCGAGGGCTCGCTCCTGGTGGTGGACGCGACCCAGGGCGTGGAGGCGCAGACCCTCGCCAACGTCTATCAGGCGATCGAGAACAACCATGAGATCATCCCGGTCCTGAACAAGATCGATCTGCCGGCGGCCGAACCGGCGCAGGTACGCCAGCAGATCGAGGACGTCATCGGCATCGACGCGTCGGGCGCGGTCGAGATCTCCGCCAAGACGGGCAAGAACGTTCCCGAGGTGCTGGAGGCGCTGGTCAGGCGCCTGCCCCCGCCCAAGGGCGAGGCCCGCGCACCGCTCTCCGCGCTCCTTATCGACAGCTGGTACGACTCCTATCTCGGCGTCATCATCCTGGTGCGGATTAAGGACGGGGTGGTGAAGGCCGGCATGAAGATCCGCCTAATGGCGACCGGCGCGCAGCACCTGGTCGACCGGGTCGGCATCATGACGCCCAAGAAGATCGCGGTGGATGCTCTCGGCCCCGGCGAGATCGGTTTCATCACCGCCGGCATCAAGTCGGTGGCCGATTGCCAGGTGGGCGACACCATCACCGACGCGCGCCATCCGGTGGCCCAGCCGCTCCCCGGGTTCAAGCCCAGCCAGCCGGTGGTGTTCTGCGGCCTCTATCCGGCCGACGCCGCGGAATTCGAGCACCTGAAGGACAGCCTGGCCAAGCTCCGCCTCAACGACGCGAGCTTCATCTACGAGGGCGAGACCTCGGCGGCGCTGGGCTTCGGCTTCCGCTGCGGATTCCTGGGCCTTCTTCACCTCGAGATCGTGCAGGAACGCCTGGAGCGGGAATTCGGGCTCGAGCTGGTGACGACCGCGCCCAGCGTCATCTACCGCGTCCATCTGACGAACGGGGAGATGATCGAGCTGCACAACCCCGCCGACATGCCCGACCCGGTCAAGATCGCATCCATCGACGAGCCCTGGATTCGCGCCACCGTCCTGGTGCCCGACGAATATCTCGGCGCGGTGCTGGCGTTGTGCGAGGAGCGCCGCGGGGCGCAGATCGACCTCACCTACGCCGGGAACCGCGCGATGGTGGTCTACGAGCTGCCGCTGAACGAGGTGGTGTTCGATTTCTACGACCGGCTGAAATCGGTGAGCCGCGGCTATGCCAGCTTCGATTATCAGATACACGGGTACAAGGATTCCGATCTGGTCAAGCTGTCGATCCTGGTCAACGGCGAGCCCGTGGACGCGCTGGCCAGCATCGTGCACGAGAGCCACGCCGAATCCCGCGGGCGCGCGATCCTGCTCCGGCTCAAGGACCTGATCCCGCGCCAACTGTTCAAAATCGCGCTGCAGGCGGCGATCGGGGGGCGCGTGGTGGCGCGCGAGAACATCGCGGCGATGCGCAAGGACGTGCTGGCGAAATGCTACGGCGGCGACGTCACGCGCAAACGCAAGCTGCTCGAGAAGCAGAAGGCGGGCAAGAAACGGATGCGCCAGTTCGGCAAGGTGGACATCCCCCACAGCGCCTTCATCCAGGCGCTCAAGACGGGGAACGATTAGGGCGGCGGCTGGGTCGGGTACCGCTCTAGGATGCCGGCGGCCGGGTGAAGAAGCGCTTCTTCTCGGGCTTCTTGAACACGACCAGGAACACCGCGCCGATGACGAAAGGCCCGAGGAAGACGAGCGCGAGGATCCGGTAAGCCGGCCACTGCAACAGCGGCAGCAGAACGTCGTCCCAAAGCCTGGGGTGGAGGTAGCGCTGGATCACCGCCTGGGTCAGGTTCAGGCTCGCGGGATGGACGTGATACCAGACCTGCCCCGTGACCTCGGTCAGGTCCTGTCCGGTCATCCACAGGGCGAACGAAAGCGCGGCGACGGCAATCGCCCCGGCCAATAGCACCCAGCCGAAAATGCGCGCGATGACCATATGCCCCCCTTTTAGGCCGGGGTTTCGGCCCCGCCCGGTCGCGCGTCATGGAATCGATACCTTAGCATTTGGAACGAAAGGCGCAAGGTCGTACCCCTTGTGTTCCGGGCGTTCCGGGCGTTCCGGGCGTTCGGGCGTTCGAGCGTTCGGGCCCGTGCCCGCTCGGCGCCGGCCCGCCGCCGGGCCATGCGCCGCCGCGCTCAAGCCCCGGTTGCGCAGGCCCGGACTCGGCCTTGGCGCGCATCGTCGGCACGCTGTTTCCGGCGGGCGTTGCGCTTGGCCGGGGCCCAAGCTGTTGCTATGGTTTCGCCCGCCGACGGGCCCCGGAGGCATCCGGAAACGCCCGAGGAGGGGTGGCCGAGTGGTTTAAGGCGCACGCTTGGAAAGCGTGTGTACGGGAAACCGTACCGCGGGTTCGAATCCCGCCCCCTCCGCCATCCGCCTCCGCCAAGGCTTCGGCGGGATTGATCCGCGGTGTCAGGTTGGAGGCGGATGCCCTCCGTAGCTTTAGCGAAGGAGGGCAATGAACGGTTCGCTCGGGACTGCGCCCTCCGCATGACCAAAACGGGGACTCTTGCGGTCCCGGTTTCGGTCATGGGAAAGCGGGCGAGGTGAACGGCACGCCGGTTCGGGACCGAGGCGCGCACTCGAAAAAGGAAAAGAGTGTCGGCGCGTCAACGCCGAGCGGAAGCGAGGCGGTAATCCGGCTCGCTGCGCCATTTCTTGGCCTGGACGAAAATCCGCCCGAACCCGGGTTCGGCAACCGA
>JBAVNO010000196.1:0-1840 GCA_049691095.1 Alphaproteobacteria bacterium
GGCCTGCCACCCGAACCGCGTAAGCGCGAAGGGTGGCGGAGGGGGAGGGATTCGAACCCTCGATACGCCTTTTCAAGCGTATAACGGTTTAGCAAACCGCCGCCTTCAGCCTCTCGGCCACCCCTCCAAAACGCCCGGGCGGCAGGCCGGCTCGGCGGTTCTACTGACCGCGCCCTGTACTGTCAACGGCTGATCGGCGCGCGAAATGACCGGGATGGTTCGCCGCGTCGGCGGCGGGCGATCGGGAACCGCGCACACGCGGGGCGGCGCGGCTTACCCGACGCTCCAGAGCCGGAACGCCTCTTTCATGTCCGCAAGCGCCTCGGCGACCGCCTCGTCGTTGGCGTCCGGATCATTCGATATCGATTGGTACCGGTCCCGTGCGTCCACGAACCCGGTCCACAGTTTGGCGTCGGCCACCAGGCTCTTGGACCGCGGCGACGGACCTTCGGTGCGCTGGCGCTGTTCCAGCTTCTCCAGGGCGGCATGCAAATCCTGGGCGATGTCGATCTCGCCCGTGGCGTAGGCATGGTTGAAGGCGGTCAGAATCTTGTCCGCCAGCCGGCGGTTGTATTCCGGGACGCCCACATGGCGCTGCACCGTCTCGACGAAGGTCTGGTCGCCGCGTTTCGGTCCCACTTGCGCTTTCTCTTGCCGCTTCACGATCTCGCCCCCTCCAACAAATGGCCGTCCCCGTGGTTCCCCGAGGCTCCCTCAGGGGGTAGACGTCAACCCAGGGTATCGGGCGTTCGTTAACATCCGTTAAACATGGGATTCCGGGCCCCGTTGAGGGTCTTGGCCCCTCCCCCGCGGTTCGGGCAAAGGCAGAACGGGTCCAGGCCGGATGGGGGCCTAGGCCCCGAGCTTGCGCTTCAGCACCTCGTTGACGACGCCCGGATTGGCCTTGCCGCCGGTCGCCTTCATCACCTGGCCGACGAAGAAGCCGAACAGCTTTTCCTTGCCGCCCTTGTATTCGGCCACCTTGTCGGCGTTGCCGGCCAGGACCTGGTCCACCGCCGCCTCGATCGCGCCGGTGTCGGAAACCTGGCGCAGCCCCTTCTCCTCGACGATCGCCGCGGCGCTCTTGCCGGTCTCGAACATGAGCTCGAACACTTCCTTGGCGATGCGCCCCGAGATGGTCCCGTCGACGATGAGGCCGAGGAGCCCGCCCAGCGCCGCCGCCGGCACGGGCGAATCCTCGATGGAACCGCCCGAGCGGTTGAGGGCGGCGAACAGCTCGCCGATCACCCAATTGGCCGCCAACTTGGCGTCGCCCTTCGCGGCGGCGACCACCGCCTCGAAATAATCGGCGGTCGCCTTCTCCGCCACCAGCACGCCGGCGTCATAGGCGGGCAGGCCATGGCTCGCCATCAACCGCGCCTTCTTGTCGTCGGGAAGCTCGGGCAGAGTCTTGCGGATGGTCTCCACCCACGCGGGGTCGAGGGTGAGCGGCAGCAGGTCCGGGTCCGGGAAATAGCGGTAGTCGTGCGCGTACTCCTTGCTGCGCATGGGGCGCGTGGTCCCCTGCCCCGAATCGAACAGGCGCGTTTCCTGATGGATGGCGCCGCCCCGCTCGATCACCTCGATCTGGCGGCGCGCCTCGTATTCGATGGCCTGCATCACGAACTTGACCGAATTCACGTTCTTGATCTCGCAGCGGGTGCCGAGCGGACCGTCGGGGCGGCGCACCGACACGTTGGCGTCGCAGCGCATGGAGCCTTCCTCCATGTTGCCGTCGCAGGTGCCCAAATAGCGCAGGATCGAGCGCAGCTTGCGAAGATAGGCGCCGGCCTCCTCGGCCGCGCGCATGTCGGGCTCGGACACGATCTCCATCAGCGCG
>JBAVNO010000197.1:0-3797 GCA_049691095.1 Alphaproteobacteria bacterium
AGGACCAGTTCAAGACTTTACTCGCGGACCTGAAACGCGACCATTCCGATAACCCCGATGTCATCGCGCTGGACGGCTCGTTCGCGCTGGCCGAGGGCCGGCCCAAGGACGCCGTCCCGCTGTTCGAGAAGGCGATGGAGCAGCGCCCGATCGGAGAATACGTCGTCAAGCTGGCCACCGCGAAATGGAGTTCCGGCGATAAGGACGGCGCCGTCGCAACCCTTACGGATTGGACCCAGAAATCGCCCGATGACCTGATCTCGCTTTGGAAGCTCGGCAACTACTATCAGGCCCAGAATCGGCTGGATGACGCGAAAAAGACCTTCCTGACCGTGATCGAGAAAGCGCCCAAGAACTGGGCGGTCCAGAACGACTTGGCGTGGGTCATGCTCAAGATGGGCGACGCGGACGGCGCCCAGGCGCACGCCGAAAAGGCGTACGACCTCGCGCCGAAGAACCCTTTGGTCGCGGATACGCTCGGAATGGTGGTGCTCGAGCGGGGTGACCAGGCCAGGGCCGTGCGCTTGCTGCAGGAGGCGGCGGACGGTGCCCCGGCCCGTCCCGACATCAAGTATCATCTTGCAAAAGCGCAGGCGAAGAACGGTAATGCAGACGAGGCGAAAAGGATTCTGAAAGACCTTTTGGCCGCCGATCAACCGTTCGCCGAGCGCGAAGACGCCAAGGCATTGCTCCAGGAACTTGGCGGTTAAGCAAATCAAATGAGAATCGTTATGTTTCGCGCGTTGCTCCCCGCATATCCTCGGATGCCGGCCCTTCTATTTCCTGGTTGGCCGGTCCGCCTTAATTTTGCCCCGATGTTACGACAGGCTCGGCCAGCCGTCGTAGGGGACTAGAATAAGGGGCCAGAGACGGAATCCCACCTTTGCGTCGGCATCGCGGCACGCTCCCAAGCGGCTCGCTCGAAACTGTTGGTTAACCAATTTGCCCTACCCTGATAACGAGGCGAAACAGGCACCCGGGCACGGCCCGCGGTGCTGTTGGGCCAATATCAGCGCTATCTCGAGTGGCTATGCAAAATCAGCGCATTTTCGGCCCGTCATGACAAGGAGGGCGCATTGGGTCGGGATGAATCGGATGCGGCATCCGTGGGAAAACGGGGCGAGACGGTGTGCGGCCAGTCCGCGGACGCCAAGGCCCAGCCCGGCTCCGCGCCGGCACCCGGCGGCAAAGAGAGGCTGATCGACGTGTACCGGCGGTGGTTCGATGTCGTTCCGGCCGATACACCCGAGCTCCTCGAGCGCGCCCATCGCCTGCGCTACCAGGTCTACTGCGTCGAAAACCCGTTCGAGGATCCGGCGACGAACGCCGGCGGCCTGGAGAAGGACGAGTTCGACGCCCATTCCGTGCACAGCCTTCTGATCCACCGCACCACCGGCCTCGTGGCCGGGGCCGTGCGCATCGTCCTTCCGCTCGCCGGCGACCTTCGCAAGAGCTTCGCCCTGCAGGGTGTCTGCCGCGACCCCTCGGTCTTCGACCCGGCGCGCTTTCCGGTCGAGCGCGTCGGCGAGGTTTCGCGCTTCAGCATCTCCAAGGAATTCCGCAAGCGCCGCGAGGACGCGCGGTACCCGGCCTTCTACGGGCCCGCGGGAACCGGCTCGAATCACGACGAACGCCGCATCATCCCCCACATGACCCTCGGCCTCATCGAGGCGTTGGTGAGGATGAGCGTCCGCCACGGTGTGACCCATTGGTGCGCCGTAATGGAACCCCAGCTTCTGCGCCTATTGACGCGCCTCGGCATCCACTTCCAGAATATCGGCCCATTGGTGGACTATCATGGGCTGCGCCAGCCGTGCATCGCACCGCTCGAGATCTTGCTGCCCCGCGTCCAACAGGAACGCCCGGATGTCTGGGAGGTATTGACCAACGACGGCGAGCATTGGGATGCCTTCCGCGACATGCTCGCGGGCCGGCGGGTCGCAAGTCATGCTTCGCGAATGGCACATGCGTCGTGAACCAAACGCCCAGCGCAACCAGCTTCCGTTACGACGAGGCCTTCAGCCGTAATATCGGCTGGGTCACCGAGTGGGAGCAAAAAGCCCTTAAACGCAAGTGCGTGGCGATCGCCGGGATGGGCGGGGTCGGCGGCGCGCATCTCCTGACCCTGGCGCGGCTGGGGATCGGCAAGTTCCGCATCTCCGACCTGGACCGCTTCGAAACCGCGAATTTCAACCGCCAGGTCGGGGCGACCGCAGCAACCATCGGCCAGCCGAAGGTGGACGTGCTGGCCGCCATGGCGCGGGACATCAATCCCGATCTGGAGATCGCCGTCTTTCCCGAGGGTGTCAACGACGGCAACATCGACGCCTTTCTCGAGGGCGCCGATCTGTTCGTCGACGGCTTCGATTTCTTCGTCCTCGACATCCGGTCCAAAGTCTTCGCCCGGTGCGCCGAACTCGGGATACCCGCGGTGACGGCCGCGCCGCTCGGCATGGGCGCCGCCTACCTCGTCTTCACGCCCGAGGGCATGTCTTTCGATCGCTATTTCCGTCTCGACGGTCTTTCCGAGGAACGCCGTTACGTCAACTTCTTCATGGGTCTGGCCCCCAAAGGCCTGCAGGGGGCCTATTTGATGGACCCGACTCGCCTCGACCTGGCCGGCCGGCGCGGGCCGTCCTCGGTGGCCGGGTGCATGCTGTGCGCCGGGGTGGTCGGCGCGGAGGCGGTCAAGCTCCTGCTCGGGCGCGGGCCGGTTCGTCCGGCGCCCTGGTACCATCATTTCGACGCCTACTTGGGCAAGATGGCGGTCCGGAGACTGCCGTGGGGGAACGCCAATCCGATTCAGCGCCTCAGGCTCGCCGCGGCGTATGAGCGGTTGGCGGCGCTGTCGCGGAATTCGTGGCAAGCGCCCGCGCGCGAGACCGGCCCCGAGATCGAGCAGATCCTCGACCTCGCGCGCTGGGCGCCGAGCGGCGACAACACGCAGCCCTGGCGATTCGAGATCGCGGGGCCGGACGCCGTGACGGTGCACATCCGGGACCAGGCCGACGACGACGTGTACGATTACAACGACGGGCACCCGTCGCTGCTGTCCGCCGGCATACTGCTGGAGACCATGCGCATCGCGGCCTCCCGACACGGCCGCCTCCTGTGGTGGACCCACCGGCAGTCCCTCGGCCACGATCACGTGATCGACGTCGAGTTGCCCAAGGCGCCCGGCGTGTCCGCCGACCCGCTGCTCCCCTATATCGCGATGCGGTCGGTCAACCGCCGTCCGTTCCGCGCCGCGCCGTTGACCGACGTCGAAAGGGCAGAACTCGAGCGTGCCTTGGGGGACGAGTTCGAGATTCGCTGGTACGAGAGTTGGCGCGACCGCTGGGCCTGCGCCCGGCTCAACGGCAAGGCGACCGATATCCGGCTGCGCATCCCGGAGGCGTTTCACGTGCATCGGCGGGTCATCGATTGGCGCAACAGCCGAAGCCCGCGGGGGATTCCGGCCGGCGCCATCGGCCTCGACGCCATGACCCTTCGCGTCATGCGGTGGGCCATGGGCGACTGGCGCCGGATGGACCGCCTCAACCGGCTTCCCGGCGGGACATTCGCGGCCCGGATGCAGTTGGACTATTTGCCGGGTCTCCTGTGCGGGGCCCATTTCGCCATCCGGCGCAATACGGCCTCCAACGGGGGACGCGAACGGGTCCCGTCCTTGCTCCGGGCGGGCGAGGCGCTGCAACGCTTCTGGCTGACGGCCACCCGCCTGGGGCTGGCCCTGCAGCCGGGCATGGCCGCCGTGATTTTCGGCTTCTATGGCCGCCACGCGATCGAATTCACGGGCG
>JBAVNO010000198.1:0-2961 GCA_049691095.1 Alphaproteobacteria bacterium
GGGGACGGCTGGTCGGCGGACAGCGCTGGGGGCTCGGCCCGCACCGCACCCGAAGGCGCAGCGAGCATGGCGGCCAGCATGGCGGCCAAGATGGCGGCCAGGATGGCGGTCGGCATTGCGAGCGCCGCGGCCGCCCGCCGGACCGCCGTCAGGGCCCCCAAGGCGATGCCGGATGTGGATGAAGGGATCATTCGTGGCCCGAAATATACCGGCATGGGGCCGGCGGAACCATGACCAATTTCGCGCCCTTAGGCTCCGGCCGCCGCCGCCTCGCCACCATGTCGGCATCGGGGCCGCCATCGGGGCCGCCGTCAGGCCCGCGCAATTACACGTTGTTACCCGTCCCTGCATTCAGGTATGTTAACGGCGCGAATATCCACCGTCGGCCCGCTTGGCATGGTTGCCGGAGCGGGCGGTGATGCGATCCAGGGCGCGGGTTTGGAAACAAGGCTTCCGCCGCCGCGCTGGGTCAAGTCGCTCGAGACGATGTGGAGCCTTGGAGGAACCTGAGGCTTGCCGTGGGGCCCCGCCCCGCGGACGGGATCGCAGGCGCCCCCGCCCTGGCGGACCCCACGGGTCCGCCGTTCGACGGATCGGCGCAGCATCCCCGGCCTCATAGAGACATGGCGTGTCGCCGCCCATCATTCGCAGGGGCTGGCTGGACGCGTCGACGGAGACATAGGCCTTATGGCGCGACGTATGTTGATTGACGCCACCCAGCCCGAAGAAACCCGGGTGGCGGTCGTAAGCGGGACTCGGCTCGAAGAATTCGATTTCGAAACCGCGAGCAAGAAACAACTCAAAGGCAACATCTATCTGGCGAAGGTGGTGAGGGTCGAGCCCTCGCTGCAGGCGGCCTTCGTCGAGTACGGCGGAAACCGCCACGGTTTCCTGGCCTTCAGCGAAATCCACCCCGACTATTACCGGATTCCGATCGCCGATCGCGCCGCGCTTCTGGCCGAAGAGGCGGCGTATGCGCGGAGCGACGAGTTCGAGCCAGTGACGCCGCAACGCGCCGACCGGCTGACCGGGGGCGGCGCACGTCCCGCAACGGGCGAACCCGAATCCGGTGCCGAACGGATGGAAGGCGCCGAGGCCAACGGCGAAAATCTGGAGGGCGAGAACGGCGTTTCCGAACGCGAGGAGGCCGAAAGCGAGGAGGCCGAAAGCGAGACGGCCGAAAGCGAGGAGGCCGAGGGTGAACCGGCCGAGCGCGATCCGGCCGGAGCCGGGCCTGACGAAGAGGCCGCGGAGGCTCGCACAGGCGACGAGATGATGGCGACGGACGTCGACGTCGACGTCGAGCTCGGCCTCGGCCCCGAGGCCGAAGCCGACATCGAGGCCGAGCCGCCTCGGTCCGGCGCAGGCGAACCGGAGCAGGAGCCGCCGGCCGGCAACGGGGGCGAAGAGGCGCGCGGCGACCTCGCCTACTCCGCTCCGGCCGTCGCCGAGGTCACCCGGACCCCGGCCGAGTCCGAGGTCGAGACCTTGGGCGGGGACGAGATCGAGACCGAGGTGGTCCGTCGGTCGCCGCGCGCACGGCATTACAAGATCCAGGAGGTCATCAAGCGCCGCCAGGTGATGCTGGTCCAGGTCACCAAGGAGGAGCGCGGGACCAAGGGCGCCGCGCTCACGACCCGTCTTTCGCTGGCCGGGCGGTATTGCGTGCTGATGCCGAACACGGGCCGCGGCGGCGGCATCTCGCGCAAGATCACCAATCCCCAGGACCGCAAGCGCCTCAAGGAAATCGTGGGCGGTATCGAGATTCCCGAAGGCATTTCGGTGATCGTGCGCACGGCGGGCGCCAAGCGCACGAAGGCGGAGATCAAACGCGATTTCGATTATCTGCTGCGGCTGTGGACGGAGATCCGCGAGCGCACGTTGCAGTCGACGGCGCCGGCGCTGATTTACGAGGAAGGCAACCTCATCAAGCGCTCGATTCGCGACCTTTACGGCCGCGACATGGACGACATCCTGGTCGAGGGCGAGGAAGGCTACCGCCTCGCCAAGGAATTCATGCGCACGCTGATGCCGAGCCACGCCAAGCGCGTGCAGGCCTACCGCAACCCGACCGTCCCGCTGTTCCAGCGCTATCAGATCGAAAGCCAGATCGACGCCATCCATACCCCGGTCGCCCGGCTGAAATCCGGCGGGTATGTCGTCATCAACCAGACCGAGGCCTTGGTCGCGATCGACGTCAACTCGGGCCGCGCCACCCGCGAACGCAACATCGAGGAGACGGCGCTCAAGACCAATCTCGAAGCGTCCGACGAGGTCGCCCGCCAGATCCGGCTCCGCGACATGGCGGGCCTGATCGTCATCGACTTCATCGACATGGAGGAAGGCCGCAACCAGCGCGCGGTGGAAAAGCGTCTCAAGGACGCGATGAAGAACGACCGCGCGCGCATCCAGCTCGGCCGGATCAGTCATTTCGGCCTGCTCGAAATGTCGCGCCAGAGGCTGCGGCCCAGCCTGCACGAATTCAGCACCGAACGCTGCCCCCATTGCCAAGGAACCGGGGTCGTACGCTCCACCGAATCGGCGGCGCTGCAGATCCTGCGCTCCATCGAGGAGGAGGGCATCCGCCGGCGCAGCGCCGAGATCAACGTCTTCGTCCCGACCAAGGTGGCGCTCTACATCCTCAATCAGAAGCGCGGTTCGCTGAACAACATCGAGCTGCGCTACCGCTTCAAGGTCATCATCAACGCCGACGAGGCGCTGGTGCCGCCCGATTTCCGGATCGAGGTGGTCCGGGCTCGCACCGCCGAGGAGGCGGCCGAACTCGCCGCCGCAGTCCCGCCGCCCGAGGAAATCGAGGAGCCGGCCGCCGAAGCCGAGGAGGAGATCGAGGCCGAAGAAGAGGAAGAAGAGGCCGAGGTTTCGGAAGAGGTCGCGGCCCGGGCCCCGGAAGCCCGCGCACCGCACTCGCCTCGGGAGGCGAGCGCAGCCGAGGACGAGGAG
>JBAVNO010000199.1:0-1605 GCA_049691095.1 Alphaproteobacteria bacterium
CTTCATGGCCGCGGCGGCGAACCCGCTGGCGGCCGAGGCGGGACGCGACATCCTGGCCCGCGGCGGAACCGCCCTCGATGCGGCCGTCGCCATGCAGATGGTGCTGGCCCTGGTCGAGCCCCAGTCCTCGGGCATCGGAGGCGGCGGGTTCCTCCTCTATTTCGACGCCGAAAGCCGCCAGGTCTTCGCCTATGACGGGCGGGAAACCGCGCCGGCCGCCGCCCGGCCCGACATGTTCCTGCGCCCGGACGGCGCGCCCAAGGCGTTCTACGAGGCCGCGGTGGGCGGACTGGCGGTCGGAGTGCCCGGCGTCCTGGCGATGCTGGAGACGGCCCATCGGAGCCACGGCAGGCTGCCTTGGGCCGACCTGTTCGCCCCGGCCATCCGGCTGGCGGAACAAGGCTTCGTGGTCTCGCCCCGCCTCCACAGGCTGATCGCCGCCGACCGCTACCTGAGGCAGACGCCCGAGGGGGCCGCATATTTCTATCGCCCCGACGGGACCGCCCGGGCGGCCGGCGAAAGGCTGACGAACAAGCCCCTGGCCAACGTGCTGCGCCTGGTGGCGTTCCAGGGCTCAAGCGCCTTCTACACCGGCAAGATCGCGGCGGACATGGTGGACGCCATCACCCATGCCCCGGTCAATCCCGGCCGCATGACGCTCGCCGATCTCGCCGGCTATCGCGCTCAGGCGCGCGAGGCCGTGTGCCGGCCGTACCGGTCGTATCGCGTCTGCGGCATGCCCCCGCCCAGCTCCGGCGGCGTCGCCGTGCTCCAGAGCCTCGGCATCCTGGAAAATTTCGACCTTCCGGCGCTGCCGCCAGAATCGCTCGATGCCGTGCACCTGATCGCGGAGGCAAGCCGGCTGGCGTTCGCCGACCGCAACCGGTATCTGGCCGACCCCGATTTCGGGACGGTGCCGGTCGAGGCGCTTCTGGACCGCGACTATCTGGCCCAGCGCGCGCGGACGATCCCGCCCACCCAGGACATGGGCGCCGCCGAGCCGGGCCGGCTGCCGGCTAGCGCCACGCCCGACTATGCGCCGGGACCCACCCACGACGTCCCGTCGACGAGCCACATGAGCGCCGTCGACCGCTACGGCAACGCCGTCGCCTTCACCACCAGCATCGAGAACGGCTTCGGCTCCCGGCTGATGGTGGACGGATTCCTTCTCAACAACCAGTTGACCGATTTCGCGTTCGTGCCCGAGGTGGACGGCCGCCCCGTGGCCAACGCGCCGGCGCCGTTGAAGCGGCCCTTGAGCTCCATGGCGCCGACGCTGGTGCTGGACCATGACCGGCAGTTCGTGCTTTCGGTGGGCTCGCCCGGCGGCCCGCGCATCATCGGCTACGTGCTGAAGACGCTGATCGCGAATCTCGACTGGCGGCTCGACATCGAGCGCGCGATCGCACTTCCCAATTTTCTCAACCGCAATGGCGCCACCGAGCTCGAGGCCGGAACCGATCTGACCGCGTTCAAGAACGAACTCGAGGCGATGGGGCACACGGTCGAGATCCGGGAGCTCACCAGCGGCCTGCAGGGCATCGCGGCGACGTCGCCGGGAAGCGGAGCCGGCTACGAGGGCGGCGCCGACCCGCGGCGCGAGGG
>JBAVNO010000200.1:0-29108 GCA_049691095.1 Alphaproteobacteria bacterium
CGGCGGGCGCGAGGTCGAGCGCGGCGCGGAGCCGTTCCGGCAGCAACCGGCGGAACGGACGCCCCGCGCGCCCAAGTGCGACGACGGCGCGGAACATCGCGGGCCGCGGCAGAATGAAGGCCAGGAAGCGGCGCATCAGACGGTCGAAGAAGGGCCGGCGGCCGGTTTCCTCGATCCGGACGCGGGCCATGTCGACGAGGTGCATGTAATTGACGCCGGACGGACACGTGGTCATGCACGACAGGCAGGACAGGCAGCTATCCACATGGGCCGTGACCTCGCGGCTGGCGGCACGGCCCGATTCGAGCAGGTCCTTGATGAGGTAGATGCGCCCCCGCGGGCTCTCCAGCTCGTCGCCGCTCAAGAGATAGGTGGGACAGGTGGCGAGGCAGAAGCCGCAATGGACGCAGGCGCGCAAGACCCGGTCGGCCTCGCGGAGGTCCGGGTTCTCGATCTGCGCGGCGGTGAAGCGGGTCTGCATCGGCGCCTCACATGCCCGAGTACATGCGCCCGGGATTGAGCACCCGGGCCGGATCGAAACTGTCCTTGAGCCGCAGGGTGAGCGCCGCCTTGGGCGCGTCGAGCGGCTGGAACACGGGAACGGCGCGCCGGTCCGATTCGCTTGCGCGCACCAAGAGCGCGTGGCCGCCCGCCCTGGCGACGGCGCCGCGCACGGCTTTTTCCACCGCCTCGATTCCGCCGGCACCGCCTTCGGGCATCGCGGCCGCAAGCCAGATCAGCCCTCCGCCCCAGTCGTAATAGGCGACGGCATCCAAACGGGCGCGGATGTCGGACACCACCTCGGCCCCCCTGCTCGGCACGACCGAGAGGCGCCAGACGCTGCGGTCGTTCAAGTCGGCCAGCGGCAGCACGTCGCGCGCCTCGCGCCAGAACGCGAACGAGGCCGCTTCGTCCAGGTCGTCGATCGTGCCGGCATCGCCCAACAGCGCCGCGAGCTGGCCGCGGCAATACCGGATCGAAGGCGGCGGGCCTTCGATGCGCACGGCCGTCACCGCCTCGCCGCAGCCGGCGACCTGGGCGAGGGCGGAGCGCGCCGCGACCTCACGCGGCCAATGCACGGTGCCGTAAACCTCGAACGGGCTTTTCAGCGCGCGGGTCATGGCCTCGACCGCCGCCCGGTCGTCGAGGCCGAGCACCAGGAGGGTGTGGGTTTGGGACGGCAAGGGCAGGACCTTGAACGTGACCTCGGTCATCACCGCCAGCGTGCCGTACGAACCGGCCAACAGCTTGCACATGTCGTAGCCGGTGACGTTCTTCATCACCCGGCCGCCGGTCTTGAAGGATTCGCCGCGGCCGCTCACAGCCTTCGCGCCGAGGAAGAAATCGCGCGCCGCCCCCGATTTCACGCGCCTGGGCCCGGACAGGTTGCAGGCGAACACGGCCCCGATGGTCCCCAGGCCCGCCGGCCGGCCGAACAACGGCCCGTAATCGGGCGGCTCGAACGACATTTCCTGGCCCCCGGCCTTCAGCGTCGCCTCGATCTCGGCCAGTGGCGTGCCGGCCTGGGCGCTGATGACCAGCTCCTCGGGCTCGTAAAGCGCCACCCCGGAGAGCCGCGTCGTGTCCAGGCGGTTCGGGCACTCGACCGGGCGGCCGAGCCCGTCCTTGGACCCGGCGCCGGCGACGGCGATCGGCGACTTCTCGCCGGCCGCCCACGCCACGACCTCTCGCACCTGGTCGGCATTTTCGGGGCGGAAAACCTGCGCCATCTAGAACCGCGGAATGTCGGGGAAAGGAAGCTGGCCCTTGTGCACGTGCATGCGCCCGAGCTCGGCGCAGCGGTGCAGGGTGGGGAACATCTTTCCGGGGTTGAGAAGCGACTCGGGATCGAAGGCGCATTTCACGCGCTGCTGAGTCGCAAGATCGACCTCGTCGAACATCACGCCCATGAGATCGCGCTTTTCGACCCCCACGCCGTGCTCGCCCGTGAGTACGCCGCCCACCTCGACGCAGAGCTTCAGGATGTCGGCGCCGAACGTTTCTACCTTTTCCAGGTCTCCGGGCCGGTTGGCATCGTAGAGGATGAGCGGGTGGAGATTCCCGTCGCCGGCGTGAAAGACGTTGATGACGCCGAGCTCATAATGCCGCGACATCTCGGCAATGCGCCGCAGCACCTCGGAGAGGCGTTTGCGGGGGATGGTGCCGTCCATGCAGTAATAGTCGGGCGCGATGCGCCCGACCGCGGGAAACGCGGCCTTGCGGCCGGCCCAGAACCGCAGCCTTTCGGCGTCGCTGGTGCTGGTGCGCACGACGGTTGCGCCGCGATCGCGCGCGATCTCCTCCAGGCGCGCCACCATGTCCTCCACTTCGGGCGCCGGACCGTCGAGCTCGGCGATCAGGAGCGCCTCGACGTCGAGGGGATAGCCGGCCTGGACGAATGCCTCGGCCGCCTGCACCGCGGCCTTGTCCATCATCTCCATGCCGGCGGGGATGATGCCGGCCCCGATCACGTCGGCGACGCAGTCGCCCGCGGCCTCGGCCGAATCGAATCCGAGCAGCATCGCCCGTACCATCTCGGGGCGGCGCAGGATGCGCACCGTGACCTCGGTGATGACGCCGAGTAATCCTTCCGATCCGGTCATGACGCCCAGCAGGTCGTACCCTTCGGCATCGAGATGCTTGCCGCCCAGGCGCGACACGCTGCCGTCGATCAGCGCCAGTTCCAGCCCCAGCACGTTGTTGGTGGTGAGCCCGTATTTCAGACAGTGAACGCCGCCGGAGTTCTCCGCCACGTTGCCGCCGATCGAGCAGGCGATCTGGCTGGAGGGATCGGGGGCGTAATAGAAGCCGGCGTGCTCCACCGCCTGGGTGATGGCGAGATTGGTGACGCCCGGCTGCGCCACCACGCACCGGTTGTCGAAATCGATGTCGAGGATGCGGTTGAACTTGCCCATGGAGAGCAGCACGCCGTCGGCGAGCGGCAGCGAGCCGCCCGAGAGCGACGTCCCGGAGCCACGGGGCACCACCTTCACGCCGCGGTCGTGACAGAATTTGAGGACCGCCGAGACTTGTCCGGTGGTGGAAGGCAGCGCCACCACCATCGGCATCTGGCGATAGGCGGTCAGCGCATCCGTCTCGTAGGCGCGCATGCCATCGGGTTCGTCGACCACCGCGGCGGCGCCCAGGATGCGCCGCAGCCCGGCCACGATCTCGTCGCGCCGGGCAAGGATGCCGCGATCCGGTTCTGGCATGCGCATGGGCCGGTCGCTCCCTCTGCTTGGCATCGGCGGAACGGCGTCGAGGGCCTTCGGCGCTTCCCCCGCCGGGGATGACGGGACCGGCGGGGCCGCTACCCGGCCAGGGACCGGATAGCACGTATGGGTAAAAATGGTATTACCACTTGCGAGGGGGCGTCAACCGAAGGGGCGTCAACCGAAGGGGCGCGCGGCCGGGCGACGGCGTGGCGTCGCCCCCAAGGGGCATGATCCGACTGGGCATGATCCGATTGGGCATGATCCGATTGGGCATGATCCGATCCGGAAGGCACCCCGGCAACGAACGACCACACGGAAACGACCACAGGGCCGGGGCCTCGGCCCCGCCCGCCCGTCTCCGGCCGAAGCCGACCCGTCCCGCGGACGGTCAGCCTTGCCGGGCTTTGAAGCGCGGATTGGTCTTGTTGATGACGTAAAGACGGCCGCGCCGCCGCACCACGCGGCAATCCTTGTGCCGCACCTTGGCCGACTTCAGGGAACGCAAAACCTTCATGAACGGCGCCTTCTCACACGTATCCGGTGGGCGAATTTCGTGGCCGGACCATAAGGACCGAAGCGGCCACTGTCAACCGGCCCAGGGGCATCCTCTGGGGCCGCCATTTGGGGCCGCCATTTGGGGCCGCCATTTGGGGCCGCCGTCGGGGGCGCCGATTGGGCGCCATCGGACGTGGCCTAATGCTTGAGGATGTGCATGCGGTAAAGGCGGACGTCCCCGCTTTCCAGTGCCCCGAGCCGCCGGGCCCAAAGCTCGGCCTCGGCCAGCAGGACCTCGCCCTCCTCGGGCTCGAGCTGGCCGGGCCGGAAGTTGCGGATCGCCTCGCTCCACCCCCGGAGGATGAGGTCGCACATCTCCTTGCTCATGTCGTCCTCGATCCGGATTTCGAAGCCGGCCTTGGTCAAGTAGTCACGCAACTGCTTGACGCTCCACATTTCGGGCCGGATCGGCTCGTGCGCCGCCCAGTTCTTGGTTTCCTCTTCCATGTGGTCGGTGCGGGCTAGAAGATAATCGGTGAAGATCATCTGGCCTTTCTTCTTCATCGCCTTCTGGATGGTCGAAAAGATGTGGCGCTTGTCGACCACGGTGTAGAAGATCTCCTTGGCGAAGACGCAGTCGAACCCGTTGGGCCGCAGCTCCACCGATTCCGGATCGTAGGTGACCACCGGCGCCTTCTTGCCCATGCCGGCCATGGTCGATTGCTCCATCCCGGCGGCGGCCAGGACCTCGTGGGGCTCCATGGCGGTGACCCACATGCCATAGGCGTCGGAGACGGCGCGCGCCCCGCCGCCTAATTCTGCGCCCAAGTCGAGGTAACTCATCTTCGGATTGAGGGCAAACGGCCTCACCATCTTCATGATGTGCTCGGTGCCGCCGGGCGTGACATGGCCCGCGCCCCAGATGCGTTCGCAGATCTTGATCCGGGTGTGATTCCAGACGTGACGGCGCTCTTCCGGCGTCTGAATCTTTTCGATCTTGGTCGTGTCTTCCTTCGGATGCGGCCGCGTATCCTCGGCCGTTGGAGCCTCGGCGGAGATGTCACTGCCCTCCCACCAGGCCATGAACCGGTCCCGGAAGGTCGCACTGTGGCTTTTTCCTTCGTCTGGACCCGTGTCGTCCTTCCCCGTCTCCGGCTCCGTCTCCGGCTCCGTCTCCGGCTCCGTCTCCGGCTCCGGGCGCGCGTCGTCGCTGGCGGGCATGGGCTCGATCCCCTCCCACCAGGCGTAAAGCTTGTCGCGCATGGTCAGCGTGGCGGTCATGTCCCCTCTGAACGCACTCTTACCATCGTCCGGTAGCGCCTTAGCCCCGCCAGGCAGGCTTGCCGGGCGGCCGCACGCACGCATCCTCACGCCACGACCATGGGCGAAATTGCTTAAGCCCTAGTTAACTATACGAAAAAGAGGGAACTTCCAGCGCCTTGGGCGAGCACCGGCTGAGGCGCCCCGCCTGGGGCGGAGCGGGTATTGCCCCAAAGAGGTCGTGTTGCAATGCAGCATCAAGAAGCCTAGATTCTAGTTATCCCTGATCGAAGCCCCGCGGGGCGGCGGCACGCCGTACCCCTGGGGGTGCAACGGGCGATGGATAAGCACCCCGCGCCCGACAATGACGAGGGAAAGTCGATGACATCCGATGTCGGTGCCCGCAAGGCGGCAATCAGCAAGTCCGAGACGCCCCAGAAGCCTGCGGCGGCCGGGGCCCAACCGTTGCCTGCGGCGGTTTCGCCCCTGCGTCCGCGCAAGGACGGCGAACCCGAACTGAAAGGGCGCGAAACCGCCGAGGTGCCGTGCTATACGGGCAGTGTCGCGCGCGAACACCGCCGCGCGGCCCTGGACGACGACATGGGCCTCCCCATGCCCATGGGGAGCGTCACCTTGGACCGGCTGGTGCACGCCACCATGGGCCGGTTCACGCTGGGCCTGTCCCCGGCCTCATTGATGCAGGCCTATGCCGACTGGGCGCTGCATCTCGCCATGGCGCCGGGAAAGCAGGCCGAGTTGGTCCAGAAGGCGGTGCGCAAGGCGACGCGCCTATCGCTCTATTGTGCGCGCAGGGCGGCGGACCCGGAGCTGTGCGCCTGCATCGAGCCGCTGCCCCAGGACAACCGGTTCGACGCGCCGGAATGGCAGCGCTGGCCTTTCAACGTCATCTACCAGTCGTTCCTGCTCACCCAGCAATGGTGGTTCAACGCGACCGACGGCATCGGCGGCGTGTCCTCGCATCACGAGGACGTGGTCTCGTTCGCCGCCCGCCAGATGCTGGACATCGTCTCGCCGTCGAATTTCCTGCCTACGAACCCCGAGATTCTGGGCGCGACCCTGCAGCAGGCGGGAGCGAACCTGTACCGCGGCGGCCTCAATTTCATCGAGGACTGGGAACGCGCCGTGGCCGGCCGGCCGCCGGTCGGGACCGAGGCCTTCGTGCCCGGCGAAACGGTCGCGGTCACCCCCGGCAAGGTGGTCATGCGCAACCGCCTGGTGGAGCTGATTCAATACGCGCCCACGACCGACAAGGTGGTTGCCGAGCCGATCCTGATCGTGCCGGCATGGATCATGAAATATTACATCCTCGATCTGTCGCCCCATAACTCGCTGGTGCGCTATTTGGTCGACCGCGGCCACACGGTGTTCATGGTGTCGTGGAAGAACCCGCAGGCCGACGATCGCGACCTGGGGATGGAGGATTACCTGCGGCTCGGGGTCACGGAACCGCTCAACGCCATTTCCGCCATCGTCCCCGACCAGAAGGTGCACGGTGTGGGCTATTGCCTAGGCGGCACGCTGCTCACCATCGCCGCCGCGGCCGACGCACGCAATGGAAACGACCGTTTCAAGACCCTGACCATGTTCGCGGCCCAGACCGATTTCACCGAGGCCGGCGAGCTGATGCTCTTCATCGACGAGAGCGAGATCGACTATCTCGAGGACATCATGTGGGAGCAGGGCTGCCTCGACACCCGCCAGATGGCCGGCGCCTTCCAGCTCCTGCGTTCCAACGACCTCGTCTGGTCGCGCATGGTCCGCGACTATTTGTTGGGGGAGCGGCGGCCCATGATCGATCTCATGGCCTGGAACGCCGACGCCACGCGCCTGCCCTATCGCATGCATTCCGAATATTTGCGCAGCCTGTTCCTGAGGAACGATTTGGCGGAGGGCCGGTTCACGGTCGACGGGCGGCCGGTGGCGCTGACCGACATCCGCGTCCCGATCTTCGCCGTCAGCACGCTGCGCGATCACGTCGCCCCGTGGCGCTCGGTCTTCAAGATCCATTTGCTTTCGGACACCGAGGTCACCTTCCTCCTCACGTCCGGGGGTCATAACGCCGGCATCGTCAGTGAGCCCGGCCATAAGGGGCGCAGCTACCAAGTCGCCACCAAGACCGAGACCGCACGGTACGTGGACCCGGACACCTGGCTCGCCGCCACGCCGCGCCACGACGGAAGCTGGTGGCCGGAATGGGAAGCCTGGATTTCCGCGCACTCGCACCCGAATGCGGCGCCGCCCTCCCTGGGCAACGCGCGGGCCGGGTTCCCGCCCGTCGGTGACGCGCCCGGCACATACGTCCTGCAGGGGTAGGCACATGCCTACCCCCGGGCCCGTGCCCGGTCCTGCCGGCGCCGGCGTTCCGATTCTGTCGGGCAAGAAGGGGCTGGTCGCGGGCATCGCCAACGAGCACAGCATCGCCTATGGCTGCGCCAGGGCCTTTCGCGCCTGCGGGGCCGAGCTCGCCGTCACCTACCTGAACGAAAAGGCCGAGCCCTTCGTGCGCCCCCTGGGCGAACGGCTGGGCTGCCCCATCATCATGCCCTGCGACGTGGAGCAGCACGGCCAATTGGAAGCGGTGTTCGAGCGCATCGCGCGGGAATGGGGACGGCTCGATTTCCTGCTCCATTCCATCGCCTTTGCGCCGAAGGCCGATCTTCACGGTCGCGTGACGGATTGCAGCGCGGAGGGATTCACCCGCGCGATGAACGTGTCCTGCCACTCGTTCATCCGCATGGCGCGCCTGGCCGAACCGCTGATGACGGAAGGCGGCTGTCTCCTTACCGTCTCCTATTACGGAGCCGACAAGGTGGTGGAGCATTACAACATCATGGGCCCGGTGAAGGCTGCGCTCGAGGCGGCGGTGCGCTACATGGCGGTGGAGCTGGGCCCCCAGGGCATCCGCGTCAATGCGATCTCGCCGGGGCCGATCCTGACGCGCGCCGCATCGGGCATCGACGATTTCGACGAGTTGATCGAGAAGGCGGCGAAGGATGCACCCGAGCACCGGCTGGTGACCATCGACGACGTGGGGGCGGTCGCGGCGTCGCTCGCCAGCGATTATGCCGCGGCCGTGACGGGGAACATTTCCTTCGTCGACGCCGGCTACCACATCTTGGGATGACGGCCGAAACCCGCGTTTGTCCTGCCGCATTGCGGGACGCTGGCGGCGGCACGATATTCGTTTCATGACCGAGATGCGATCCATCGCCGGGCGGTGCGGCCGGCCCCAAAGGTTCTCCGCGAACCGGCGCGGAAGAAACGCGGTCCGGATCGCCCTTGTCCTGGCCTTGGCTTTGATGGCCGGGTGCGCGGGGCCCACGCGGTATCAGCCCGCCTTCGGCGGCGACCAGGGCTTCGCGGACCAGAAGCTCGAGGACAATCATTACCGGATCACGTTCGCCGGCAATGCCGAGACCCCGCGCGAGACGGTGGAGAATTATCTGCTCTACCGCGCGGCGGAGATCACCCGCTTGACCGGGAACGACTATTTCATCGTGCTCGAGAAGAACACCGAGCGCAACGTCACCTACCGGAGCTACCCGCGTTATCCGCAGTCGGCCTTCCTGTTCCGGTACGGATATCCCTACTGGCATCCATACGGTCTGGGATACTGGTACGATCCGTTCTACGACCCCTTCTACGATTACGAGATGACGACCGAGCCCATCGATACCTACAAGGCCTACGCCACCATCGCCGTCTTCCCCGGAAAAAAGCCCGCGGACGATCCCAACGCTTTCGACGCCCGCGACCTCATCGCCCGCCTCGGCCCCACCGTCCTGTTCCCGCCGGGCGTTTCACCGGCGCCGCTGCCGCCGTAAGAGCGGGGCGCCTCCGGCTCTAAGGATGGCTCGGCGCCCCCCTGCCCCACGGTGCATCCTTTCGCCCGACCTGCTAGGCTTGCCTGCAGGCAGCGCTGGAGCCGGCGCTGGAATCGGAACTCGGGACCGCCATGGGGGAACAATCGGACAAGGAAGCCGTGCGATGGGCCGTCGCGGCGGCGCATTTGCCCGACCACCCGATGCGCGCCGCCCTCGTCGAAGAGGTCCATGCCCGCCCCTTCGCCAGCCTCGAGGCGCCCGAGAGGGCGTCGCACCTGGCGCTGATGACGGGCGAAGGCGGCGACGCGGCCGATCACGCCCATCTCGTTTATCTTTGCGAGCGCCTCGGCGTGCCCGCGCCCCCGGAAAACGCCAAGCATCTGCACGCCGATTTCGGCCCCTTCCGCCTGAAATGGGAGCGGCACGGCGAATTCTGCACCTATACGTTCCTGCGCCGCGGCGCGTATGCGCATCCCTTCGCCGTTCCGGCAATCGCATTCGTTCCCTTCGAGTGGCTGGAGCGGCTTCCCGGCAAGCGTCTGGTGGCGGTGCATCTGGCGTTGCAGCCCAGCGACTGGCCGATCCCGGATGCCGACGCATTGGCGTCGCTGTTCCGGCTCGACACCATTAGCGCCGGCAGTCTGGCGGGCGGCGCCGCCATGGCATGGACCGATTTCGCCGTCCACGAGGACGGCTTCGGCCGCATCCTCGTGCACGACGCGCATCTCACGCCCAACGGGGCCGGCCGGATGGTTCAGCGCCTGCTCGAGATCGAAACCTACCGCATGACGGCGCTGCTCGGCCTTCCGGTGGTGCAGGAAAACGTCCCCCAGATTCGGCGGATCGAGGAGGAGACCGACGAAATCGCCCGCACCATGGGCAAGATCGAGAGCCTGGAGGATACGCGCGCGATGCTCGAGCGGTTGTCGCGCCTGTCCGCCGACCTCGAGCGGATCGCCGCACGAACCAATTACCGCCTCGATGCCACGCGCGCCTACTACGCGCTGGTGCGGCGGCGGATCGAGCGCCTGCGCGAGGAGCGGGTCGAAGGGTTTCAGACCATAGGCGAGTTCATGGAACGACGGCTGGTGCCCGCCATGCAGACCTGCGACACGGCGGCCAAGCGCCAGGAGGCGCTGTTGAGCCGGCTGGTGCGGGCCACCGATCTGTTGCGCACGCGCGTCAACGTCGCGCTCGAGGAACAGAACCGTGACCTGCTGCTGTCGATGGATCGCCGCTCCCGACTCCAGCAGCGGCTGCAGCGCACGCTGGAGGTGATCTCGATGATCGCGCTCACCTATTACCTCTCGGTGCTGCTGACGACGGTTCTGAAGGCGGTGAAGGCGGCTGGCGCTTCGCTCGATGTCGAGGTGGCCGTCGGTGCGGCCGTGCCTTTGATGCTGGGGCTGGTGTGGCTCGGCATCCAATGGGCGCGCCGCGCCGCGATCAAGAGCCACGAGCGGGACAAGAATTAGCGCGGTGTCGGGGACAAGACGACACCGGACGTTTTGAACCAGTGGATTCCCGACTCCGAGTCCTGCGCTTGCCCGTCACCGCACCCGCCGCTCCTCGCGCCGGCTCAAGACCGCCTGTATGGCGTCGACGAGCTGCAGCCGGCCGACGATCCCGACGCCCCTCGGATCGATATGCGAAAAGCCGTCGATGAGGAAAAGCTCCGTGCCGGGAACCGCCGCCGCGAGCGCCATGCTCTGCGTGTACGGGATCAGGGCGTCGTCGCGGCCGTGGATCAGGATCAGACGCCCGGCGAGATACGAAAGATCGTAGGAATCGGGCGAGAGGCTCTCCATGTGCCGCCGCACGGCAACGGGCAACTTGGCCAGCAATTCCCCGACCCGCTCCGCCTTCGTGTTCGTCAACAGCTCGAACAGCGCCCTGCCTTCCGGCCCCAGGCCGGCGGCAAGCTCGTCGACGGGCGCGTGCGGCGTCCACATGCGCCGCTCCGCGATAGCCGTAAGCGCCCTGCGATCGTTCGCATCGCCGAGCGCATCGGTGTTGCTGGCCAGGAAGATCCATTTGGCGGACGGGTGGGGCGGCGCGGTTCGCCATGCCCTCTCGCCGGGGTCCCGGTACCGGCCGGTCGTAATGAACGTCACCACGGCGGCCGTGTCGTAATAGCCGCCGATGCCGACCAGGAATTGGATGGTCTCCTTTGCCCGCGGCTCCATCGTCGCCAGCACGGCGAGCCCGACGGCATACGAGATGGCGATCACGCCCACGCCCCGCGGACGGACCGAAGACTCGATCCCGTCCAGATAGACCGCGGCATCCGCGATTCCCTGCGCGTCCTCGAGACGGACGCGCATCTCGCGCGATCCCTGAAGGTCGGGCACCAGAATCAGGAATCGAGCGCGGGAAAGGCTGAACGCCAGCTCGACGAGACGCGGGTCGTCCTTGCCTTGCGGCGTGAAGCCCGGCACCAGGACCAGGCGCGCCCCGACCGGCTGATTGGGCCGGTAGAGATCCGCCACGGTGTGCCGGCCGCCGACGCGATAGGTGATCGTGGTTCGCGCCGGCGCCGGCGTCATCGCCTTCAGGTCGCTTGGGCCGCCGCCGGCATCGATGTCGCTGAGCACACGCACGGCTTCCCAGCTCGCGGCCGAAACGCAGGCGGCGAGCGCCAGCGCCACGAACGGCGCCGCCATTCTGCCGAGACGAGGAAGGACCATGCGCCCATCTTGCCACCGCGCCTCGAGGCGGCAAAGCGGCGGGGACCGGTCCGAGCTTGCGAGAAATGATGGTGGGCGCGACTGGGATTGAACCAGTGACCCCTACGATGTCAACGTAGTGCTCTCCCGCTGAGCTACGCGCCCGTCCACGACGGATCCGGCCGCACCCACCCGTTGGCCGAGGTGCCGGGGGGCCGGGCTCGGGATTAATAAACAATCGGTTCGGTTTTGCAAGCCCTGGAGCCTCGCATCCCGAGCCCGCATCCGGGCCGCATCCGGGCCGCCCGGAATGCGCGCCCGCGCGCTCCTTATGCGCAGGGTCGCCCCGGCGTGGGTCGCCCCGGCGCGGGCCGCTTCAGGCGGCGAGCAGTTTCTCGATCTCGTCCACCAGGTCCTTGAGGTGGAAGGGCTTGGAGAGGATCTTGGCGTCGGCGCTGAATTCGTTGCGGGCCCTGAGCGCGACGGCGGCGAACCCGGTGATGAACATGATCGGCAGGTCGGGGAAGCGTTCGCGGGCGCGGCGCGCGAGCTCGATGCCGTCGATGCCCGGCATCACGATATCGGCCAGCAGCAGGTTGAATTCGTCCTCCAGGATCGCCTCGAAGGCCTCGACCCCGTCGCCGACCGCGTAGACGCTATGCCCCGCCTTCTCGAGCGCACGCTTGAGGAAGACGCGCATCGAGCCGTCGTCTTCGGCCAAGAGGATGTTCGCCATGAGGATCCTGCCCGTTCTCGAACCCAGCTCGGCCAAAGCGTGCACGGGGCCCCTCGCCGCATTTCCGCGTCGATGGCCGCTTCGGTCTCGGCCAAAGTATTGGCCCTTCGCCTTGCGAAAAGGTAAACGCAGCTTTACCACCCCGTGAAAAAGGTTGCGCTGGGCCGCCGGCGCGCCATGATTCGCAGACCATTGCGCAGCCGGAAGGCCCGGCCGCAAGGATCGGGTTGTGCCATGACATCCGTGCCGTTGACCCAAGAGATCGGAAGCCCGCGCACGGGCGCAGATACGCCCGCGATGGCCTGGGACGTCCTGGCGCCCGCCGAGCAAACCATGCCGCTGGTATTGGCCTCGCCCCACAGCGGAACCCATTACCCGGCCGAGTTTCTGGCGCTCTCGCGCCTCGACCGCTCGAGCCTGCGGCGCTCCGAGGACAGTTTCGTCGACGAACTCTTCGGCGCGGCGCCGGCGCTCGGCGCGCCGCTGCTGAGGGCGCGTTTCGCCCGCGCCTACATCGATGCCAACCGCGAGCCCTTCGAGCTCGATTCGGAGATGTTCATCGATCCGCTTCCGGATTACATCAATCACGAATCGCCGCGGGTGGCCGCCGGGCTCGGCACCATCGCGCGGGTGGCGGCGGGCGGCAGCGAGATCTACCGCGCCAAGCTTCGTTTTTCCGATGCCTTGCAGCGCATCGAAACCCTGTATCGCCCCTACCATGCGGCGTTGCGCGCGCTGGTGGACCGCACGCGCGAGAAATTCGGCTTTTGCATCCTGCTCGACTGCCACTCGATGCCGACGACGCGTGCGCCGTCGCGCACCGGCGAGGAGCGCGCCGAGACCGATATCGTGCTCGGCGATTGCTTCGGGCTGTCCTGCGCGCCCGTGGTGACCGCGCTGGCCCACGACACCTTCACCGCCGCGGGACTCACGGTGAGCCGCAACCGCCCTTACGCCGGCGGCTTCACCACCCGCCACTACGGCCAGCCCGGGCTGGGCGTGCACGCGCTGCAGATCGAGGTCTCTCGCGCCTTGTACATGTGCGAACGCACGCTGCGCCGGGGCGCGCAGCTCGGCGCGCTGGCCGAGCGCATGGCCGAGGTGGTGGCGGCCTTGGGCCGTATCGAGGGCCGAGCGCTGGCGCCCAGGCCGTCACAGCCCTAGGTCGCGGCGTTCCACCCGCCCGCAGCTTCGGGCTGCGCCATGAGAAAAAAAACGGGCCGTGCAGAGCACGGCCCGAGTTCAGGGAGGATGCACCATCAGGTGCGTGCGGCAGACGCGTCCAAAGGGGGGAAGGGAGACAACGTTTGCCGCACTGCACAATATGAAGGTCCAAAAAACATATTTCAAGAAAATTTTTGTGCCTCGGCAAATCTGACTTTATAGCAGGTATTACAATAGAATAGAGTGAATTAGGCGGGCCACATCAACTCCTGTTGTTGCAATGCGTCATGAGCACCGCCGGTCCGGGGGCGGAGGTCACCGGCCCGGTCCTCCTGGTACGGATGTTGCTTACCTGCAGATCGCAGGTTTGACCAGCCAGGACCGGAATGGCCCATCGCAAGAACATCCGCCGCCGGCGCTTCGCCCTTGTCCTCGCCGCGGTCGCCATCGCGGCGGCGAGCGGCGGCGCCGTGGCCGCCGAAGACCCCGGGCTCGCCAAGGCGGGGGCCTGTGCGCGTCCCATCGTTCGGACCGAGCAGGCGGAGGGCATCCCGCGCCACCTTCTGACCGCCATCTCGCTCGCGGAATCGGGGCGCTACGACGACGCGTCCCGGGAAACTATTGCCTGGCCCTGGACGATAAATGCCGAGGGCCGGGGAATGTTCTTCGAGACCAAGGAGGCGGCCGTCGCCGCCGTCCAAAAGCTGCGCGCGCGCGGCGTCGCGAGCATCGACGTGGGCTGCATGCAGGTCAATCTGTTCCACCACAAGGACGCCTTCGCGAATCTGGGCGAGGCGTTCGATCCGGCCGCGAACGTCGCCTACGCCGCGCGTTTCCTCAAGAGTCTCCGGGAGGAAAAACGATCCTGGTCCCAGGCGGTGGCCTCGTATCACTCCGCCGAGCGCGCGTTCGGCGCGCCGTATCGCTCCACCGTCTACGCCCTGTGGGCCAAGGTCCGGCGTGCGGCCGCGAAGGCAAAGCAGCAGGAAGTGATCGAAGCCTATCTCAAACGGCGGGCGGCCTGGCTTGCCGCGACCGCCGCGCGGGCATCCGACGACCCCTCCTAAGCCCGCCGTCATGTCTCCGGCGCGCGCGTTTCGCGGCACCATTCGGTCTTGATGCTTTTTCCGGTCCGCCTTTCCGGCTCGGCGCAAACGGTCCCGCCAAGGCCATTCCCGTTCCAAGGCGATCCGGCTCGCTTTAAGGTGATGCGCGGCGGGCGCCGAATGCGCCCCCTTGTCCGGTCAGGGGATGGAAAGGCGGAGATTGGCCGATGGCGCGCGTGCGATCCCGCAACCGAGGCCGGCTTCGCCTTGTGGCGGATCTCGGCGCGACCAACGCCCGGTTCGCGCTCCAGCACGGGCATCGGCCGCCGTTCCGGGTCGCGGTCCTCGCGGTGCGGGACTTCCCGGGGCCGGCCGCGGCCATAAGGCATTATCTCGACCGCCACGCCGCGCCCTTTGCGCCGCGCGAAGGCCGCTTGGCCGTCGCCGCGCCCGTTGACGGCGACCGCGTGGATTTCATCAACCATCCGTGGTCATTCAAGGTTTCGGCGCTCAAACGCGCCTTCGGTTTCAGGCGCCTCGCCGTTGTCAACGATTTCGAGGCCGTGGCCGGGGCCGTTCCGTTCCTGCACCGGCGCGACCTGTTCAAGGTCGGCGGCGGCCGGCCGCGCGCCGGCGCGCCCAAAATCGTGCTGGGACCGGGCACGGGGCTCGGTCTCGGCGCGCTCGCGTTCACCGCGCAGGGCTGGCAGACCGTCGCGACCGAGGGCGGGCACGTCACCATGGCGGCCGCGAACGTCCGGGAAGCCGAGGTGCTGGCGGCGTTGGGCCGGCGCTTCGGGCACGTGTCCGCGGAACGGGTCTTGTCCGGTCCCGGCCTCGTCAATTTGTTTTCGGCCATCGCCGAACTGGCGGGCGTCGCGCCGCCCCGCGCCACTCCCGAAGGGATCATGCGGCGGGCGCTTGCCCGAGAGTCGGAGTTCTGCCGCGAGGCGGCCGATCTGTTCTTCTCGATGCTGGGGACGTTCGCATCCAATGCGGCCCTGACCTTCGGCGCCAGGGGCGGCGTCTATATCGCCGGCGGAATCCTCCCCGAGGCGCGGGCCTCGCTGGCCGCGTCGCGGTTCCGGAACCGGTTCGAGAGCAAGGGGCGTTACGCCTCGTATCTGGCCGCCATCCCCACCTATGTCGTGACCCGTCCCGTCCCTGCGTTCCTGGGCCTGGCGCACCTGGATCCATCACCCGGACCCGCGCGCCGCATACATCCGTAGGTTGTGCAGTTAAGATAATTTTAGCGCAAAGATCGTAGTCCTGTTTCGACAGCCGACGGGCTCAAAAACCGGCCCGGGCGCACGATCCCCGGCTCACCGAAACCGAGACGCACGTGAAGAATCTGGCCCGTTCCGAAAGCCGCCAGCCGGCCCATTCCCGCCCGTCACCGGCTGCGGCGGCGGGCACCGTCGATGCGGGCGCTGCCCGCGCGATGCCGCGGCCCAGCGCCGAAGACGGTCCCGCGCCCTCCATCCTGCTCGTCGACGATCTGGCCACGAACATCGACTTTCTGGAGGCCGTGCTGAAGGCGGCCGGATTCCCGAACGTCACGGGAACCACCGATCCCCGCGCGGCCGTCGGCCTCTATCGCGAGCTGCAGCCGGCCCTCGTCCTGCTCGACATCAACATGCCCGAATGCGACGGATTCGAGGTGATGAGGCAGCTCCGCGCCGACAATCCCGAAAGCCCCCCCAACGTTCTGGTCATCACCGGCGAAACCGAGCGCGAAATACGGCGCCGCGCCTTGCGCGAGGGCGCCAGCGATTTCCTCGTGCGGCCGTTCGACGATGTCGAGATGCTGAGCCGCGTCCGGAACCTCGTGGCGATGCAGCAATTGCGTCACCGTCTGGAAGAACACAACCGGGGCCTCGAGGATACGGTCGCCAAGCGAACCAAGCGGCTCGAGGACGCCATGTCGGTCCTGCAACATGCCGAGACCAAGCTGCTGCGTGCGCTCGCGGAGTCGGAGAAGACCAGCCGTGCGAAGTCGGATTTTCTCGCCAGCATCAGCCACGAGATCCGCACTCCGCTCAACGCCATCATCGGCTATTCGCAACTGCTTCTGGACGAGATCGTCAACTCCGAGCACCGGCAGTATACGAAGCTTATCTTCGACGCCGGCACCTACCTGCTCAATCTCATCAACGACATTCTGGATTATTCCAAGGCCGACGCCGACAAGCTCGACATCGAGATCACCGACGTCAATTTGCCGAAGACCATCCGGTCCTGCGTCGGCCTCGTGAAACAGCGCGCCGATGACGCCGGCGTGACGCTCAAGATGGATATTGCCCCCAACTTCCCGGTCCTGAAGACGGACGAAAAGCGCCTGAAGCAGGTGATCCTCAATCTCGTCACCAACGCCATCAAGTTCACTCCGCCGGGCGGCAACGTCACGGTGAAGGCCTGGGCCGACCCCAAGGAGGGCGCGTTCATCCTGATCGTCAGCGACACCGGCATCGGGATCGCGCCCGAGAAACTCGAGCTGGTCATGAAGCCGTACGGCCAGGTGAAGAGCAAGCAGTCGGAGAAGCATCAGGGCACGGGGCTCGGCCTGCCTCTCACGAAACGCATCGTCGATCGGCTCGGCGGCCGGCTCGAGATTCACAGCCAGGTCGGAGTCGGCACGGCGGTCAGGCTCGTCTTTCCCCTCGACTGCTCAGCCGCCCAGCGCGAATGACCGCAGGAACCGAGACCCGCATCTTGTTGGTCGAGGACGCCCCCGAGACCGCGCGGCTGGTCGCTGCGCAACTGACGGCCGCCGGATTTGCCGTACAGCACGCGCCCGACGGTCTAAGCGCGCTCCGCGCGCTGACCGACTCCGCGTTCGACGCCGTGCTCCTCGATTTGTGCCTCCCGGACATCGACGGCCTTCAGGTGTTGAAAGCCATGTCGGACCGCGATCTGCAGATACCGGTGATCGTCCTGACCGGAAATACCTCCGTCGACAGCGCGGTCAAGGCCATCCGTGCCGGCGCGGCCGACTATCTCGTCAAGCCGTGCGACGCCCCGCGTCTCGAGGTCACGCTTCGCAATGCGCTCGAGCGCAGGGCCTTGATCTCGCTGGTCGCGAGCTACCGGCAGCGCAGCGAGGCGGCCGAACGGTGCGGCTTCATCGGGTCGTCGCCCGCCATGCAGGCGGTGTACCGGACGATCGAGGCCGCGGCTGCAAGCCGGGCCACGATCTTCGTGACCGGCGAAAGCGGCACCGGGAAGGAGTTGTGCGCCGTCGCGATCCATAAGCTCAGTCCCCGCCGAGCCGGCCCCTTCACGGCGCTCAACTGCGCGGCGATCCCCGCCAATCTCATGGAAAGCGAGATCTTCGGACACACCAAGGGCGCCTTCACCGGCGCCACGGCTGCGCGCGAGGGCGCCGCCGCCCGCACCGACGGCGGAACGCTGTTCCTGGATGAGATCTGCGACATGCCGCTCGAACTTCAGGCCAAGCTCTTGCGGCTGGTCCAGACCGGGACCTTCCGCCGTCTGGGCTCCGACCGGACCGAGAAGGCCGATTTGCGGTTCATCTGCGCCTCGAACCGCGATCCCGTGCGCGAGGTCTCGGAGGGGCGATTTCGAGAAGACCTGTATTACCGCATGCACGTGATTCCCATCGAATTGCCCCCGCTTCGCGAGCGCGGCGACGACGTGCTGATGATCGCTTCCTATTTCCTCACCCTCTATGCCAAGGAGGAACGCAAGGCCTTCGCCCGTTTCGCGACCGAGGTCGAGCACATCATGTTCGCCTATTCGTGGCCGGGCAACGTACGCGAACTGCAAAACCTGATTCGCCGCGTCGTCGTGCTTCACGATGGCGAGGTGGTGACGCCGGAGATGCTGCCTCCGCCGCTACGGAATCCCGCCTTGTCCCGGGTTGCCGCGCACAGGGTCCTGCACGCGCCTGCCGCCGCCCTGCCCGAAACCCGCGGCTCGGGCAAGAGCGACGTCAGGCCGCTCCGGTCCGTCGAGACCGACGCCATCGAGCAGGCCATCGCGCGATGCGGCGGCAACGTGCGCCGCGCGGCCAGCCTTCTCGGCGTGGCGCCGTCCACGATCTACCGGAAGCTGCGGCGCGCCGGGCAGTCCGCCCGCGACCGCAGCGGTCGTGGCGGCGCGGCCGCGACCGGCACGGGGTGACCGGTGGAATCGATGACCCCTGCCGATGACGGAAGAAAGGGCTCGGCCTCGGCCGAGTCCCGGATGAATCCCGCCGCCACGGCGGGCGCCGGCGAGGCCGGTCCCGGCCCATATGGGAGCCCATACGGGAGCAACGCCGCCCTGCGGCGCGCCGCCGCCTATGCCGCCACCGCGGTCGTGATCGTCATTTTCGCCTGGCTCGAGGGCCGCCTGGGGTGGGAAATGAGCGCGGCCCAGCACCTGCTGATGGAGGGCATCGCGGCGGCGCTTGCGGCCCTGGGGGCCGCGCTATGCTTCACGCGGTACGCCGCCACGGCCGGGCGCGTGTTCCTGCTGATCGGAACAGGTCTCGCGGCTGCTGCAATCCTCGATGCTTACGATGCGTTGGAGAGCTTGGCCGGGTTCGACGCCGCCGCTCTCCCAGCCGAGTCCCATCCCTGGTACACGGTCGAGTCGCCGCAAGTGCTCGCGGTGATGCTGTGGGCGAGCTGGTTCGTATGGCGCCAGGAGCGCGCCCCGGACACCGCGGCCCGGCACCGGGAAGGTCCGGCCTTCATGATTTGGGGCTTGTTCGCGGGCCTCGTCCTGGGGGCCGTGGTGCTGGTCGATCATCCCCTGCTCGAGGTGAAGTACTTTCCCCTGCGCCGCCCGCTCGAGCTTTTCGCATCCGCGTTCTTCGTCTCCGCCCTGGCCGGATATCTGCGCAAGGGCGCATGGCGAACGGACATTCTCGAGCACTGGCTGGTGCTGTCGCTCATTGCCGGAACCGCCAGCCAACTGGCCCTGGCCCCGCGCCTTGGTCCCGGCCACGAAGTCGATTTTCTCGTCGGCCATGTCCTGAAGCTCGCCTGTTTCGCCTCGCTCCTGACCGGCCTGTTGATGGACCTGGCGCGGTCATGGCGCACGGCCGCGGTCGACGAGGCGAAGATCCGCGGCATAATCGATAGTCTGATCGACGGGGTCCTGATCTTCGACGAGCGCGGCGTCATCGAGTCCGCGAACCCGGCGGCCGAGCGCCTGTTCGGCTATCAAGGCCGCGGCATGGCGGGCACGAACGTGCTTCGCGCCGTTCACGGGACAAGCGCCGGTACGGCCGTCCGGCACGACTCCGACAGCCTTGCGAACCGGTTCCTCGCGCTGGCCGAGCGCGACCGCGAATTCGCCGGGCAGCGCAAGGACGGCACCGTCTTTCCCGTCGACTTCGCCGTGTCCGACATCTCCGGCCAGGGCAAGCGGCGGTTCTGCGGAATCGCGCGCGACATCTCCGACCGCAAGGAGGCGGAGGCGGCGCTTCTCGACAGCCAAGCCCGGCTCAACGCGCGGTTTCTGGACCTCGAGTCGGCCAAGGTGGGCCTGGAACGGCAGGGTCTGGAGCTCGCGGCCCTGACCGAGGATCTCGCCGCCGCCCGCGACGGCGCCGAAGCCGCCAATCGCGCCAAGGCCGATTTTCTGGCGATGATGAGCCACGAGATCCGCACGCCCTTGAACGGCATCATTGGCATGACCGGCCTCCTGCTCGACTCCGGGCTCGACGAGACGCAGCGGCGATATGCCGAGATGGTCCGCGATTCGAGCGAGGCGCTGCTGACGATTCTCAACGATATCCTCGACTTCTCCAAGCTCGAAGCCGGGAAACTCGAGCTCGAACAAATCGACTTCAACGTCAAGCCGGCGGTCGAGAGCGTCGTCAAGCTTTTGCTTCCGCGCGCGCGGGCCAAGAGCATCGAGTTCTCATTGTACGTCGCCCCGGACGTGGACCCCGTGTTGCGCGGCGATCCGGGCCGTATCCGTCAGATCCTGCTCAATCTCATGGGCAACGCCCTTAAGTTCACGCGCGTGGGGGCGGTATCCATGGAGATCACCGCCGATCGGATGACCGATACCACGGCAACGCTTCGATGCACCGTCACCGACACGGGAATCGGCATTTCGGAGGAAAACAAAACCAAGCTGTTCGAACGATTCTCGCAGGCGGATTCCTCGGTCACGCGCAAATTCGGGGGCACCGGGCTGGGGCTCGCCATCTGCCGGGAGCTCGTCAACATGATGGGCGGCGAGATCGGCGTGGAGAGCACGCTGGGCCGCGGCAGCAGATTCTGGTTCACGGTGAATCTGGAACGCGTCCCCGATCATACGGCAAGAGCCGTGCTCGCCGCGCCCATGTCCGATCTCTCCAGCCTGCGAATCCTGGTGATCGACGATATCGAGATCAACCGGACCATTTTCCGGAAACAGCTCGAAGCCTATGGCATCCGCGTCGCGGAAGCCGACCGGGCCCGGCACGGCCTGTGGCTGCTGACCGACGCCAGCCAACGGAAAGAGCCGTTCCATGCCGTCATCATCGATCACATGATGCCGGGGATTTCGGGTGAGGATCTCGCGTCCATGATTCGCGAAATCCCGGAACTCGACGCCGTCAAATTGATCCTGGCCAGCTCGATCGGCCCCGACGAGACGGCGGCTCGAACCGACCCGCCGCCGTGGGATGCCCGGCTCGTGAAGCCGGTCGCTCAGATCGAATTGATCGAAACCGTGGCGAAGGTGACCGGGAGCATGATTTCGCCGCCCGACACGCTGCCCGAAAGCGGGACGCCGGCGCAATCGCCGCCGACCAAAGTCGGACTGACCGAACGTCATCGCATCCTTCTCGCCGAAGACAATTCGGTCAATCTGATCCTGATTACGACCATCCTGAAGAAATGGGGTCAGCATGTCGATACGGCCGGCAACGGCCTCGAGGCCGTCGAGGCGGTCCATTCGATTCCCTACGACCTCGTCCTCATGGACGTGCAGATGCCGGAAATGGACGGCGTCGAGGCGACCAAGGTCATCCGCGCCATGCCCGCACCCAAGCGCGACATCCCCATCATCGCCCTTACCGCCCATGCCATGAAGGGAGACCGGGAGAAGTACCTGGCGGTGGGCATGAACGGCTACGTCACCAAGCCGATCGACCGGGCGGAGCTCGCGGACGCGATCCGGCGCGTGACCGCCGACCGTTCTCCGGTGAAGGTATCGCCGAACGCGGCCGAGGCGCCGGCTGCGCCCCCCACCGGGATCGCGGCCGATACGACAGGCGCCCCTTCCGAGCGGCCGGATACGGAAGCCCCGGGCCCGGCCGCAGTTGCGGCGAGCCATACGGACGGACTGGACGCCACCATTCTCAAGAATCTCGAGGACGCCATCGGGCGCGAGGTGCTGGCCCAGCTCGTCGCGCGCCACATGACCGGCTTGCGCGACCGGTTCCTCACCCTTCAAGAATCCGCGAAGGCCGCGGACATCGGCGCCCTCCAGCGCGAGAGCCATGACCTCAAGAGCGTGTGCGGCAGCCTGGGCGCGGTGAAGGTCCAGACTCTGGCCGCCGATATGGAACGTGCGTGCAAGGAGGGCGACCGGGATGCGGCGCTGGCCCTGGTCGACCCGCTGCTCGAGGCCGGCGACACCGCCTTGACGGCGCTGGCCGGGCGGTACCGGGCCGCCGACGCGGCGTAGCGCGCCGCCGGGTTACGCTTCTATCCAGCTCACCGTATAGACCTTGGCTTCCGTCGCGCCGTCCAGGCCCTGGATGTGCACGGTGGGCGAACTGGTGTTCACGTCGCCCTCGGAGAGCGGGCCGTTGAATCGGACCGGGGCGTCGTACCTGGGCCCGCCGTAGATCAGCACCGCGGCCGTTGCCGGTTCGACGGTCACGCGGACCCGTGCCGACCGGACCGCCCGTCCCGCGGGTATGGCCAGGTCCGCCTTGGCCGAATTGGGAATCGTGACTTCGATCATGCCTGCCTCTCCGACTTGCGTGCTTCTCCGAAGCGTGTGTCGTCGCATAGAAGGCCGTGACGGCATCGACGCCATCACTATCCGATGAAATCCCCGCGAAGGAAATAGCGTCGTCCCCGGGCCGGCTCATTTGGGAGCGGGCCTCGCGCCGGGGTTGGCGAAGCGCCGACCGGGCCCCGGGCGGGCAGTCGGCTTTCCTTGACTTTCCGGGTCCCGGGCGGGCGTCGGCTTTCCTTGACATTCCGGGTCCCGGCTTGTTGCCTGTGCCCCCATGATGCCCCCGCCCCCCGCGCCGTCGGCCGCGGCCGCAAGCCATTCGGGCCGCGGTTTTCCCTATGGGTCCGCGGCGCTGACCGCGGTCGCCGCGATCACGCTGGTTCGCTGGCTGGTGCTGGCGAAAAGCGGCCTCGGTCTCTACGGCGACGAGGCCCAGTACTGGTCGTGGGCGCAGCACCCGGCGCCCGGCTATTTCTCCAAGCCGCCGCTGGTGGCCTGGGTCATCGCCGCCACGACGGCGCTGTGCGGCGACGGGGAGCCTTGCGTTCGCGCCGCGGCGCCGCTCGTCCACGGCGCGACCAGCCTGGTCCTGTTCGCGCTGGCGCGCCTCCTCTACGACCGGCGGATCGCCTTCTGGACCGCCGTCACCTTCGCCACCCTTCCGGCGGTGTCGCTGTCCTCGATGCTGATCTCGACCGACGTCCCGCTGCTCTTCTTCTGGTCCATGACCCTGCTGTTCCTGGCCCGGACGTTCGAGACCAGGGCAATGGGATACGCGCTCGGCGCCGGGCTGTGCCTCGGGCTCGGGCTGTTCAGCAAGTACGCCATGGCCTACATCGTCCCGTGCGCGCTGGTGTTCTGCCTGATGGAGCCGAAGGCGCGGTGGTTCGTGGCGAGCCGCCAGGCCGCGTTGGCACTTGCCGCCGCCACCGCCGTGATCGCCCCCAACCTGTTCTGGAACATCGAGCACGGCTTCGTCACCTTCGCGCATACGGCGGCCAACGCGGCCTGGAGCGGATCGCTGTTCCACCCCGGCCACGCGTTGGAATTCCTGGGCGCGCAGTTCGCAGTCGCGGGGCCGATCCTGTTCGCCGCCTTCCTGTGGCTGGTCGTGCGCTTCAGGCCGGCCGCCGCCTCGTATCCCGAGTCCTTCCTCATCGCCTTCTCGGCCCCGGTGGTGATCATCGTCCTCGTCCAGGCGTTCCTCTCGCGCGCCCATGCGAACTGGGCAGCGCCCGCCTTCGCCGCCGGGACGGTCCTGGCGGTGGCGTGGCTCGCGCAAGCGAAGCGCGCGATCTGGCTCAAGGCCTCGCTCGGCCTCCACGTGGCGGCGGTGGTGGTGCTCTATGGACTCGCATTGGCGCCCCCCGCTTCCCTTCCGTTCGCCGATCCCTTCGCGCGCCTTCGCGGCTGGAGCGAACTGGCCGCCGCCCTCGGGGAGAAGGCCGCGGCGCAGCCGGGCACGGCGGTGCTGGCCGACGACCGCATGGTGATGGCGGAGCTCCTGTATTACCTTCGCGGCCGGCCGGTCACGGTAGTGATGTGGGACGAGGGCAAGGACGCGCGCAACCAATTCGAAATGACCGCGGGATTGAGCCGGGCCAAGGAGTCGCGTTTCCTGCTCGTCAGCGAGTCACCCGATACGGGCCGGATGGCAGGCCGCTTCCGCTCCATCGGGCCGGCCGAAACGCTGGTCGTGCCTCTGCCGGGGGGCCGGTCGCGGCTATTCTATCTTTTCGACCTTGAAGACCCCGAGCCGGGCGACGCCCGAAACACGAGGCCCTGACATGACCCGCACGCAAATCGGCTTCGCCGCGGCCTTGGCCGCCGGTCTCGCCTTCGTCCTGTTCCCCGGGCTCGACCTGATGTTCTCGGGCCTTTTCTATTCCGAGGCGACGAATTTCGTGCTGCGCGGCCGGCCGCTGGCGACGTTCTTCAATGACGCGGTTTCGAATACGGCGACGATCAGCTCCGCCGCGCTCATCCTCGGGCTCGTCGCCACCCTGGCGCTGCGCCGATCCATCGCGGGATTGGGCGCCCGGCATTTCGTGTTCATGATCCTGTGCGTCGCCATCGGGCCGGGACTGATCGCCAATTCGCTGTTCAAGGAGCATTGGGGCCGCGCCCGCCCGCGCAACGTCGTGGAGTTCGGCGGCCCGAGCACCTTCACGCCGCCCCTGGTCATCGCCGATCAGTGCGCGACCAACTGCTCGTTCGTGTCGGGGGACGCGGCCCAAGGCTTCGTGTACACGGCGCTGGCGTTCGTGGTGCCGCGCCGGCGGCGGCGCGCCGTCATGGCGGGCGGCCTCACCTTCGGGTCGCTGGTGGGATTGGAGCGGATCATGCAAGGGGCCCATTTCCTGAGCGACGTGATCTTCGCCGGCCTGGTCGTGGTGGCAAGCGTGTACGCGTTGAATTGGCTGGTGCTGGAGGACGGCTGGCGGATTCTGCTGAACCGCGTCTTCCCCCGCCCCGGATGACGCGGACGGCGGGCCGCGAAAGGCGTGCGTTCCCACGTTCGCAACGGCTCAATGGAAGTCGCGTGAGGAGAACGGCGCCTTGGCCTGGTCTCGGGGGTGGCGCCTTGATGATTTGAGCGCGGGCTTGGGCACTTGGTCGGGCGCGGGCTCGGGCGCGGGATCGGACGCGGGGGCCCATCGGTCCGGGTCGCGGAGCCAAGCGAGGCGCTCCGAGCGGTCGATGAGGGTCCGCGCGATGACGTGGATGACCTCACCTTCGCGCTGGAGCGTGCCTTCGACCTCGAGGAGCCGCGCCGTCAGCACCACGCGGCGGAATTGCTCGTAGGTCTTGGGCCAGACGATGACGTTGGCGACGCCCGTTTCGTCTTCCAGCGTCATGAAGATGACTCCGTTGGCGCTGCCCGGGCGCTGGCGCACGAGGACGAGGCCCGCCACCGTCACCCTCGCATCCGTGGGGGCATCCGCGAGCAGGGACGTGCGCACGATGCGCTCGCGATCGAAGGTGCCGCGCAGCAGCGCCATGGGATGGCCTTTGAGCGACAATCTTAGACTCGTATAGTCCTCCACCACCTCTTCGCCCAAGGACATGTCGGGAAGCGCCACCTTCGGCTCGTTCGCCTGCTCCTCCTCGCCCATGGCGGAGAAAAGCGGCAAGGGCGCGGGGGGAAGGCCGCGCACCGCCCACAGCGCCTGCCGCCGGCATAATCCCATCGAGCCGAAGGCGTCGGCCCGCGCCAGGGTCTCGATCGCGGACGGCGCAAGCCCGCTTCGCCGCCACAAGGAAAGCGCGTCGGGATAGAAATTGCCCCGCGCCGCCGTCAGGCGCACGGCGTCCTTCTCCGGGAACCCCTTTACTTGCCGGAACCCCAGGCGAAGCGCCGGCCCCGCACCCTGCTCCAGCGTGCAGTCCCACGCCGAATGGTTGACGTCGACGGGGCGGACCTCGACCCCATGGGCGCTGGCATCGCGCACGATCTGCGCCGGGGCGTAGAAGCCCATCGGCTGGCTGTTCAGGAGCGCGCAGGCGAAGGCGGCCGGATAATGGCGCTTCAGCCATGCCGAGACGTAGACCAGCAGGGCGAAGCTGGCGGCGTGGCTCTCCGGGAATCCGTATTCGCCGAAGCCCTCGATCTGGCGGAAGCAGCGTTCGGCGAAGTCGCGGTCGTAGCCGCGCGCCGTCATGCCGTCGACGAGCTTGGCGCGGAACTTGTGGATCAGGCCGACGCGGCGGAAGGTGGCCATGGCGCGCCGCAGCTGGTCGGCCTCGGAGGGCGTGAAGCCGGCGGCCACGATGGCGATCTTCATCGCCTGCTCCTGGAACAGCGGCACGCCCAGGGTCTTCTCCAGCACCTGGCGCAGCTCGGGGGAAGGATATTCGGCCTTCTCCCGGCCCGTGCGACGGCGCAGATAGGGATGGACCATGTCGCCCTGGATCGGCCCCGGGCGGATGATCGCGACCTCGATCACCAGGTCGTAGAAGGTGCGCGGCTTCATCCGCGGCAGGAAGTTCATCTGCGCCCGGCTTTCGACCTGGAACACGCCGATCGAATCGGCCTTCGAGAGCATGTCGTAGACCGCCGGGTCCTCGGGCGGGACGGTGGCGAGGGTGAAGGCCCGCCCGTGAACCTCGCGGACGAGGGCAAAGCATTTGCGGATGCAGGTCAGCATGCCGAGCCCCAGCACATCCACCTTGAGGATGCCGAGCGCGTCGAGATCGTCCTTGTCCCATTCGATCACGGTGCGCTCCTCCATGGCGGCGTTCTCGATCGGCACCACCTCGCACAACGGCCCGCGGGTGATGACGAAGCCGCCCACGTGCTGCGACAGGTGGCGGGGGAAGCCGGTCAATTCGCGGGCGAGCGAAAGCGCCGATGAGAGCGTGCGGTCCTTCGGATCGAGCCCCAATTCGCGCACCCGGTCCTGGGCCAGACGGTCTTCGGCGAAACCGCCGCCGATCTGGCCCGCGAGCCCGGCGATGGTGTCGAGCGACAGCCCCATGGCCTTGCCCACGTCGCGGATGGCGCTGCGCGGACGGTAGTGGATGACGGTGGCGGTGAGCCCGGCGCGGTCGCGCCCGTATTTCCGATAGATATACTGGATCACCTCCTCGCGCCGCTCGTGCTCGAAATCGACGTCGATGTCGGGCGGCTCGTTGCGCTCGGCGGAGACGAAGCGCTCGAACAGCAAGTCGATGCGCGCGGGATCGACCGCGGTGACGCCGAGGCAGTAGCACACCGCCGAATTGGCGGCCGAGCCGCGGCCCTGGCACAGGATGCCGTTCTCGCGGGCGAACCGCACCAGGTCGAAGACGGTGAGGAAATAGGGGGCGTAGCCCAGTTCGGCGATGAGCCGCAGCTCGTGCGCGAGGCTCGCCTGGACCTTGTCGGGGATTCCGCGCGGGTAACGCTCGCGCGCGCCTTCCCGCGTCAGCCATGCGAGCTCCTCCTGCGCGGTGCGGCCGGGGGTCAGGATCTCGTCCGGGTATTCGTAGCTGAGTTCGTCGAGCGAGAAGCGCGCGGCTTCCACGATCTCGATCCCGCGCGCAAGCGCATCCCCATGGTGGCGGAACAGCCGCGCCATCTCGGCCCCGCTCTTGAGGTGGCGCTCGGCGTTGGCGGCGAGGCGGAATCCCGCCTCCCCGATCGTGCACTTCTCGCGGATGCAGGTGAGCATGTCGGCCAAGGGGCGGCGCGCGGGATCGTGCATGTGGACGTCGTTGGTGGCGACCAGCGGCACGGCGCAGGACCGGGCGAGACGGGCCAGCGCGGCGATCCTGCGGGCGTCGTCGCCGCGATAGAGGTGGTGCGCGCCCAAGTACACGTCGCCCCGGAACCGCGCCGCGATGTCGCGCAAGCTCTCGGCGAAACCCGCGTCGGGGGAGTCGGGCGGGATCAGAACCAATTTGTGGCCCGCGGCCAGGGCGAACAGATCGGCCCTGGACAGATGACATTCGCCCTTGGGGGCGCGGCGGCGGCCCGTCGTGATGAGGCGCGCGAGCCGCCCATAGGCCGCGCGGTCGCACGGGAAGGCGAGCAGGCCGAGCCCGTCTTCGAGATCGAGCCTGGCGCCGACGACGAGGCGGATCTTCGCCTCCTTGGCCGCGATGTGGGCGCGCACGACGCCGGCCAGGCTGTTGCGGTCGGTGATGGCGATCGCCGAGAGGCCGAGCGCGGCGGCGCGCTCCATCATCTCCTCGGGGTGCGAGGCGCCGCGGAGGAAGGTGAAGTTGCTGGTGACCTGAAGCTCGGCGTAACCGCTCATGGGAACAACCCGTGCAGGAACCAGCGCGCGGGCGCGCCCTCGCGATACGGCCCCTCGCGATAGAGCCAGAAGCGCCGCCCACCGGTGTCCTCGACCCGGTAGTAGTCGCGGAACGGCGCCTCCTCCCGCCACCATTCGCAGGCGATGCGCTCGGGCCCCTCGGCGGAGCGCATGAGGTGCGTGACGCGGCGCCAGCGGAACAGCACCGGCGGATCGTCGGGAACCGGCGCCACCGCCTCGATGGGCTGGGGGAAGGCGAACAGGCGCAAGGGCCGCGCCTTCCGTAAAAGCGCCGGCGCAAAGGGACGGGGATGGAGGAGGGCGGGAAGCGCGCGCTGGGCGCGCTCGGGGACGTGGCTTTCCCGGGGCGCAAGGCGCACCACCGAGGCCGCCCCCACGCGGTTGCTCAGCCGCTCGATGAGACGGGCGAGCGCGTCTTCAAAGACGGCCCGCCCGGCCGCCAGGGCCGGGTCCGAAGACAGCGTCTGCTGCTCCGGCGCGCACGCCTCGACGATGGGCGCCGCCAGCACCATGGCATCGACGCCGAAACCGGGATCGAGTCTTTCCAGATGGTGGGCGAACAGGCCCATGATCCGCTCGGGGTCGCGGCTGGGCCGCGCCGTGCCGACGCCGAGGCGGCACAGCGTCCCGTCGACGCGGTAGGACATGAGCTCGAGACGGCGCGCGCCCACTTGCTCGCGCTGCAGCCGCTCGCACAGCTCATGGAGCAGATGTTTGATGGCGCGGGCGATGTCCTCGGCCGTGACGATGGGCTCGGCGAAGGCGAGGCGGGCGTGGTGCGGCGGGACCGGATGAAGAGGCGAGACCGGCTCCTCGACGGTTCCCAGCGCCTGATCCAGCCGCAGCAGGAGCTTGCCGCCGATTTGGCCGCCGAAGCGGGCGGAAAGGGGGGCGCGGGGAAGATCGTAAAGGTCGCCCACGCGCCGCAACCCCAGCCGGGCCACATCCCCGGCGCAGGCGATGCGAAGCGCCGCCACCGGCAGCCCGGCCAGCGCGGCCCTGGCG
>JBAVNO010000201.1:0-7247 GCA_049691095.1 Alphaproteobacteria bacterium
GTGGTGGAGTACACGATGACGGCCGCGCCGTGGGCGAAGGGCTTGCACAAGATGGGCGCGGCGGTGTTGTCGACGATGAGCGGCACGCCGAGCTCGCGCCCGATTTGCGCCACTTCGCCGATCGGGAACACGGTGAGCTTCGGATTGGGCAGGGTTTCGGCGTAATAGCAGCGGGTGCGCGCGTCGGTCGCGCGGCGGAAGTTCTCGGGATCGACGGGGTCGACGAACCGGACCTCGATACCCATGCTGCTCAGCGTGTTGGCGAACAGATTCCAGGTGCCCCCGTAGAGATCGGTGGAGCTCACGAAGTTGTCGCCGGCGTGGCAGATGTTCTGAACCGCCATCATCGACGCCGCCTGACCGGAACTCACCGCAAGCGCCGCGGCGCCGCCCTCCAGGGCCGTCATGCGATCTTCGAGCACGGCGCAGGTCGGGTTCATGATGCGCGTATAGATGTTCCCGAGCTTTCTCAGCGCGAACAGATCGGCCGCATGGGCGGTGTCGTCGAACTGATAGGACGTGGTCTGATAGATCGGCACCGCCACCGCGTTGGTGGCGCTATCGCGCCGATAGCCGGCGTGCAGGACGATGGTTTCGGGATTCTTGCTCTGGACCGTCATGGCGTGTCTCCCCCTGAGTGCTTCGTCGGGCGCTGCTTGAAGGTTGCGCCCGTTGGTGGCCGGCCGGACCGGGTCCGGCACCGCTGCCGAACCGGATATATCATTGCCGCCAAGGCCTAACCAAGGAGATTGGGGCCTTGGACAATCCGCCGCGGCGCCGGCAAGGGGCCCGACTGCCTAGCAAACTGCCTATCAAAGAGGAAGCCTGAGGGCACGCCGGGCCCTGGGGACGGCCGGATTCCCAGGTATTTTGTGGGTTTCCATATAGAGAAATTTAACCTTCGGCCCCTAGCATGGGGGAAACGATCCCACTCCCTGTGAGGGCGCCGTGGAAAAAGCGTATCTTGAAGTGATCGGATTGATCGAGCGGCTGCACCGCCAGTTTCTCGAAGTGGTGAAGGCCGAACTGGACCGGCTCGGGATTCAGGACATCAACAACGTCCAAGCCCTCATCCTCTACAACGTCTCGGAGGAGGAGGTGACGGTCGGCGAGCTCACCTACCGGGGGTATTACCTGGGCTCCAACGTGTCCTACAACCTCAAGCGGATGGTCGAAGCGGGCTATCTGGAGCAGGAACGTTCGACCCACGACCGCCGCACGGTGCGGGTGCGTCTGTCCGAAAAAGGGCGTCAGCTGCGCGACAAGATCGCGGCCATGTACCAGCGTCACGCCGCCGATCTGACGAAGACCGCGGGCAGCGAGGGCAAGATCACGGCCGCCAACGAAGCGCTTTGGTCGCTGGGCCGGTTCTGGAACGAGATCCTGAACAGCCCGGCCCGCATCGTCCGGCCCGAGGGCAAGCTCAGCGCCTGACCGCAGCCCGGCGGTCTTCCGATCCCGGCATCGTCCTTTCGCCTCGTCCGAGGCGCCGCCGCGCCGCGCCCAAGCGCGTCTCGCCCCCGCCCGGCTTCGGCGCCCATCGTTGACATCCGCCGCCGTTGGCAAGACAAAGGGGCCCTTGTCCCCAGCCAACGGTGCCTTTTCATGCGGGATACCGCCTTCGGCCGGTTCGTCGGCCAGCTTACCGCCCATGGGCGCGGCCGCAGGCTGCGCGCGGTGCTGCCCGCTTCTCCCGGCCGCGTGACGGTGGGCGGGCGCGAGCTCGTCAATTTTTCCTCCAACGATTATCTCGGCCTCTCCCGTCATCCGGAGCTCATAAGGCGGGCCCAGGAATGGGCCGCCGCGTACGGCGTGGGTTCGGGCGGCTCGCGGCTTGTGACCGGGACGCTCGAGGTTCACGAGCGGATCGAGGAGAAAATCGCCCGCGGCAAGGGCAGCGAAGCCGCGCTCCTGTTTCCGACCGGCTACCAGGCCAACGTCTCGCTGCTGCCTGCGCTGCTGAGCTCCGAGGTCCACGGGGCCGAGCCCCTGGTATTCGCGGACCGGCTCAACCACGCGAGCCTCCATGACGGGTGCCGCGCGGCGGGGGTGCGCCAGATCCGATACCGCCACCGCGACGTCGGTCACCTCGAAGCGCTGTTGAAAGACCGCGCGGCCGACAGCCGGCCCAAGTTCATCCTCTCCGAATCGGTGTTCAGCATGGACGGGGACCAGGCGGACGTGGCGGCCCTCGTGGACATGGCGGCGCGTTACGACGCCTTCCTGTTCCTCGACGAGGCCCATGCGACCGGCGTCTTCGGCCCAGACGGTTTCGGATTCTCGGCCGCTCATCCGGGCGGCGTCGACCTCGCCATGGGAACGTTCGGCAAGGCGCTGGGCGGGTTCGGCGCCTACGTCGCCTGCTCGCGCCGGGTTCGCGATTATCTCGTGAACCGCTGCGCCGGATTCGTCTATTCGACCGCGCTGCCGCCGCCGGTGCTGGGCGCAATCGAAGCCGCGCTCGACCTGATCCCGACCCTGTCGGAGGTACGGCGTTCCCTTCTGGCGAAGGCCGACGAGGTGAGGGCGGCGTTCCAAAACGCCGGTCTCGACTGCGGCGGCTCGACGACGCCGATCGTCCCGGTGATCGTCGGCGACGATGCCGGCACGCTGGGCCTGAGCCAAGATCTCGAGGATGAAGGAATGCTGGGGGTGGCGATCCGTCCCCCCACGGTGCCGGAGGGAACGAGCCGGGTGCGGTTCTCGCTTTCGGCCGTCCACACCGGAGACGACGTCGCACGCCTGACCGAGGCGGTGCCGCGCTTGCTGGCGGGCCGGACACGGAGGCGAGGGGCGGCATCGTGAGCGGTTCTTGTTGCCTGGCGCTGGTTCACGGCTGGGGGTCCGACGACCAGGTTTGGGAACCGCTTCGCACGCTGTTGCCGGACATGGAGATCGAGACCTTCGACCTTGGCTTCTTCGGGCGGCCCCGCCGTCCCGAAATGGCTTCGCGCGAGCGTGTCATAGCGGTCGGCCATTCGCTGGGATTCCTGTGGCTCCTCCATGAGCGGCCGTGGGGATGGCGCGCGTTGATCAGCATCGGCGGATTCTCGCGCTTCACCCGGGCGCCCGACTTTCCCGAAGGGGTCGAGGATCGGATCTTGAGCCGCATGACGGCGCGGCTCAGGGAAGACCCGGCGCGCGTGGTCGAGGAGTTCCGCGAGCGGTGCGGGTGCCCGGGCCACGGTTTGCCGCCACACCTCGACACGGAGCGGCTCGGCCAGGGCCTGGGATGGCTCGCCGAGTGGGACGAGCGGGACGCGCTGGCGGCCGAGCGGTGCCCCGTGCTCGCCCTGTTCGCATACGATGACGCGGTCGTGCCGCCCATGCTGAGCGAGCGGGTGTTCGCCTCGCGCCGGTCCACCGTGGTGGGGCGTTCGGATCATGGCGGCCACGCGCTGCCGGTTACCCGTCCGGAATGGTGCGCGGAACGGATACGGTGGTTTGCGGAGACGCTGCCTTGACGGGCGCCGTGATCGGAGGCGCGCGGGCCCTGTCCCTGGCGCCGGCCGATTCCCCGTGCCAGGACGAGGCCGCGCTGGCGCGAAAGGCGGCGATCCTGCGCTCTTTCGACGCCGCCGCCGACACCTACGACCGTTACGCCGGCGTCCAGCATGTGATCGCCGAGCGTCTGGCGGAAAGAATCGCCGAGACTGCTCTGGGCGCGGACGCGCGCATCCTCGAGATCGGTTGCGGCACCGGCTTCCTGAGCGAAGCCCTGCGCGCCCGGTTCCCGGACGCCCATCTGTTACTCACCGATTTGTCGGGCGCGATGGTGCGGCGCTGCCGCGAACGGCTCGGCTCGGGACCCACGTGTTTCGCCGTCATGGATGGCGAGGAACCGTCCGTCGCCGGGGGCTTCGACCTGGTCGCGTCGAGCGCCGTGTTCCAGTGGTTCCTGGACCTCCCGCGGAGCGTCGCCGGATTGGCGCGCTGCTTGCGGCCGGGCGGACGGCTGGCCTTCGCGTCGCTGGGGCACGGCACCTTTGCCGAGTGGCGCGCCGCTCACGCCCGGTTGGGCTGGCCGTTTCCCGGCCTGGTGTTCCCCGATGCCGCCGGGCTTCGCCGGATGATGGCCCCGGAGATCACGGGCCTGCGGATCGAGTCGCTCGACGAGGAACGGCTCGTGCGGTCCTATCCCGACACCCAGGTGTTCCTGCGCGCTTTGCAGGGCATCGGCGCGGCGCTGCCGGCCGGCGGCGTGCGCCCGTACACGGCGGGAAGGCTGCGGCGGCTGATGCGCGCGGCCGACGGGAACGGGACCGGGCTCTCGGTCACCTATCACGTCTTCTACGGCGCGCTGGTCCGGGAATGAGTGCCATGACGTCCGGAGCAGCGCCTGCGGGAACGCCGCGTCCATCGCTCCGCGGCCTGTTCGTGGCCGGAACCGATACCGACGTGGGCAAGACCGTGGTCTCGGCCTGGCTCGTGCGGGCGCTGGACGGCGACTATTGGAAGCCGGTGCAGGCGGGCCTCGACGGCGACACCGATGCCGATACCGTGCGCACACTGAGCGGCCTTCCGGCGGAGCGGATTCACGAATCGACCTATCGTCTGAAGGCCGCGCTTTCACCTCACGAGGCGGCGCGGCGGGAGGGGATCGTCATCGATCTGGCGCGGCTGCGGCCGCCGCCGACGACGAGAACCCTGATCGTCGAAGGGGCGGGGGGACTGCTGGTGCCGCTCAACGCCGAGGCGCTGATGATCGATCTGATCGCGCGGCTCGGCTTGCCCGTGGTGCTGGTCGCGCGCTCGACGCTGGGGACCATCAATCATACTCTGCTCAGCCTCGAGGCATTGCGGGCCCGCGGGCTGGCGCTCGAAGGCGTGGTCCTGAACGGGCCGCCGAACGAGGGCAACCGGAGGGCGATCGGGCACTTCGGCCGGGTGCCGGTCCTGGCCGAGCTGCCCCGCTTCGAACCCCTCGATCCGGCGGCGATCCGTGAGGCGGCGCGGCGCATCGTGCCCGGTGCCGCGTCTGCGGCGGGGGTTGCCACGTGACCGCCAAGAAGCCGTCCCCCGCCACGGCCTTATCCGACCGCACCTTCGTTTGGCATCCCTTCACGCAGGCGAAGACCGCGGCACCGCCCATCGAGGTGGTCGAGGGCCGCGGCGCGACCCTGATCGGCGCCGACGGGCGCGAATATCTCGACCTCATCTCGTCGTGGTGGGTCACCGTGCACGGCCACGGCGAGCCCAGGATCGCCGCCGCCATCGCCGCCCAGGCGCGCAAGCTCGAACACGTGATCTTCGCCGATGTGACCCATGACGGCGCGGCCGCGCTCGCGCGCCGGATCGCGGCCCTGCTGCCCGGGGATCTGACGCGCGTGTTCTTCTCCGACAACGGGTCCACCGCCGTCGAGGTGTCGTTGAAGATCGCACTTCAATACTGGCGCAACCTGGGGCAACCGAAGCGCCGGCGCCTGGTCGGCTTCGAGGGCGGCTATCACGGCGACACGTTCGGCGCCATGTCGGTGGGCGCCACCTCGGGCTTTTTCGAGCCCTTCCGCGCGTTGCTGCCCGAAGCCCTGTTCCTGCCGTTCCCGGCGACATGGGACGACGATCCCGATGCCGAGACCAAGGAGGACGCGGCGCTGGCGTCGGCCAGGCGGCTTTTCGAGGAGCATGGCGAGGAGATCGCGGCCGTCATCATCGAGCCTTTGGTGCAAGGCGCGGGCGGCATGCGCATGTGCCGGCCTTCGTTCCTCTCGGCGCTGGCCCGCCTCGTGCGCGAAGCGGGGGCGCTCCTCATCTTCGACGAGGTGATGACCGGCTTCGGCCGCACCGGGGCCATGTTCGCCTGCGTCAAGGCCGATGTCGCGCCCGACATGATCTGCCTGGCCAAGGGACTGACCGGAGGATTCCTGCCGCTGGCCCTGACCGCGTGCCGTCCGCGGATCTTCGACGCCTTCCTCGACGACGATTTCGAGCGGGCCTTCGCGCACGGTCATTCCTACACCGCCAATCCGATCGGCTGCGCGGCGGCGCTCGCGTCGCTGGACATCTTCGAGGCGGATGACACGCTCACGCGTGTGGCGGCGCTGGAGAGTTTATTGGGCGCGCGGCTTCGCGGCCTGGCGCGCCACCCCAAGGTGACGAAGGCGCGCCACCTGGGCGGGATCGCGGCGTTCGACGTGGCCGGCGGCGAGCCGGGTTACACGTCGGGCACGGGGCCGAAGCTGAAGAGATTCTTCCTCGAGCGGGGCCTCATCATCAGGCCGCTCGGAAACGTCGTCTATCTGATGCCGCCGTATTGTCTCGCCGCGGCGGATGTCCATCGCGCCTTCGATGCGATCGGCGAGGCGCTGGAACAGCTCTGACGCCGTCAGCCGTGGGCGGCGAGCTCGGTGTCTTCGGGAAACAGGACCCGGAACCGGGGCAGGCAAACGAACGCCGTGGTGCCCTTTCCCAGCTCGCTTTCGAGCCGGAACACGCCGCCGTGCACCTCGACCAGCGATTTCACCAGCGGAAGGCCGAGGCCGGTTCCCCGGTAGCGGCGGTTCACCGGTTTCTCGGCCTGACCGAAGATCGACATCACGAGCGGGATGTCGGAGGCGGCGATGCCGACGCCGCTGTCGCGCACCGAAAGCACGAACGGACCATCGGGACCGGGTTCGACGCCCGCGCCGACGGTAATGGTGCCGCCCGAGCGCGTGAACTTCACGGCATTGGAAAGCAGATTGATCAGGATCTGTTTCATCATCCGGGCATCGGCTTTGATGAAGGGAAGATCGTCGGGCAGTTCGTCGACGAACGTCAGCAACCCGGCCTCCATATCCTCGCGCATGAGGCGGACGGTGGACTCCACCAGTTCCCGCACGTCGACGGTCTCGTCGTGAGGCTGGAGCTTGCCGGCTTCCGCCTTCGAGAAATCGAGGACGTCGTTGATGAGGTCGAGCAAAAGGACCGCGCTGTCGTAAATGTTGGTGGCGTAGTCGCGGTATTTCGGGGAACCCACTTTCCCGAACATCTCGTTCTTGATGATCTCGGAGAACCCGATGATGGCGTTCAACGGGGTCCTGAGCTCGTGGCTCATATTGGCGAGGAACGCCGACTTGGTGCGGTTCGCGGATTCCGCCTCTTCCTTGGTGGCGAGCAGCGTTTGTTCGGCCACCTTGCGCCGGGTGATGTCGAAGCCGGAGCCCAGGAAGCCGAGAAAGACGCCGTCGGCGTCGAAGCGGGGCACGCCGGTGTCGTCAAACCACCGGTACTGCCCGTCCCAGCGCCGGAGCCGATATTCCATCTCG
>JBAVNO010000202.1:0-4934 GCA_049691095.1 Alphaproteobacteria bacterium
GGTACCTTCGCGCCATGAACCGAGAGCGAGCGTTTCCGTGCCGCGTTCGCGCGATCGTCGCAACCGTTGTCGCCGCGGCGTCATTGTTCACCACTCCGTTGTCCGCGTGGTGCGGAGAAAGAGGAGCGGACGGCCAGCCGGTCGCCGCGGCGGACGAGAAATTCGTCGCCGGATTCGAGGACCTTCCCCTGATGCCCGGTCTCGCACAAATTCCCGACGCGGGCGTCGTGTTCGACGCGCCGTCGGGTCGGATCGTCGAGGCGTTTGCCGAGGGAAGGATCGACCCCGTGGCGGTCAAGAATTTCTACGGACGCACATTGCCGCAGCTGGGTTGGAAGAAATCCGCGGGCGATCGGTTCGAGCGCGAAGGCGAGATTCTGGACGTCGAGGTGACACCCGACGCGCCGGCGCCGGGCGAGAAGATCGTGGTCCATTTTTATCTCGCGCCCGAATGATCCGGCCGGCGCGGACGGGGCCAAAAAGCGAGGATTTCCGGGGCTTTCGGCGGAGCGGCCGGGCCCCGGCCGGAGCCCGGCGGCGCTTGACGGGAAGGGGCCCCAAGGCTATAAGGGCGGCCCCCGGGGCAAGACCACATCTGGACAAGGGCCGACGATGGCAAACATCCGTTCCGCAAAGAAACGAATCCGCGTAGCCGCCAAGAACGCCGTGGTCAACCGCGCGCGCGTGAGTCGACTCCGCACCTATTTGCGGAAGGTGGAAGAAGCCATCGCGCGCGGCGACAAGACGGCGGCGAAAGCGGCGTTCGTGGAAGCGCAGCCGATCCTGATGCGCGGTGCACAGAAAAATGTGCTGCACCGAAATACCGTGTCGCGCAAATTGTCGCGCCTGTCGCACCGCATCAACGCGCTTTGACGCGTCACCTGCTCCCGAATCACTAGCAGTTGCGTTGTCGGCGTTTGTCGCCGCCGTGGTAGCGGTCGCGCGCGGCGTGGCGAGAACGCAACGTGCGTCGTTGTCGACAACAAAATTCGTTCTGGTGCGCCGCAATCATGTTGCCACGACGGGCCCCGGTGAGTAGATTCGTCGTGGCGTTGGTGGGGACGGACTGCACGACATAACAATAGAAGAACGAATCGGATCAGCATCCGACATCCGGGCCATTCGGCTCGGCAAAAGAAAAAAACGACACATACACTTCGCTTACCCCCGTCACCGATACGCTATGGAATTTGGTGCTGGATGCGGGCTCGATTGTCGCGCGTGTCCGTCCCATTTCCGTATGGCGCTGGGTTTGGGCTACGAACCGCATAAAAGGGGGGCACACCCGTGGCGGGAGGCGAGTACGCTGGCGATCTCTCTCCGAAGGCGGCGTGGGATATGCTGGCCCGCGAATCCAAGGCATTGCTGGTCGATGTCCGCACCCTTCCGGAGTGGATGTTCGTCGGCGTTCCCGACCTGCGCTCGCTGAACAAGAAACCGATCTATGCCGCATGGCAGAACTTCCCGTCCATGCAGCAGAATCCGGCCTTTCCCGAACAGGTCCGCGCTGGCGGCGCCAGCGAGGATGCGCCGCTCCTGTTCATTTGCCGAAGCGGCAATCGATCCAAGGCGGCGGCCATCGCCATGACGGCTCTCGGTTTCAAGCGTTGCTACAACGTGGCCGAGGGTTTCGAGGGCGCCTTGGATGAGGACGGACATCGGGGATCGAAGGGGGGCTGGAAGGCAGCCCGCCTTCCCTGGGGCCAGGAATAGGGGATCGCTCAGGTGGAGAACGAAACCGATCTCGGGGCGGAATGGGCGCGTGTCCGCGGACAGTTGCGCCAGGAATTCGGCGAGGCCGCGTTCCGTAGCTGGCTGAAACCGCTCACTTTCTCCGGAGCCGTGAACGGAGAGATCCGGATCACCGTGCCGACGCGGTTCCTGCGTGATTGGGTGATCGCCCATTATGCCGAACGCATCCACGCCCTCTGGCGGGTGGATAACCCCAATATCAAGAACATCGTGATGGTGGTGGAGCCGACGCGCACGGCGCCGTCGGCCGGCGCCCCCGCAGGCGCATCCCTGGGTGCCGGCACCGGAACGTCGGCGGGCACATCCGCGCGCACGTTCGCGGCCTCACCGACGGGTGCGGCCACGGGAGGCGGTTATCCCGCGCCCCCGGCGCTATTGCGCCGCGGCTACGGTTCGGGCGAAGGCGACGAGCGCGAGAACATCAGCGCACCGCTCGATCCCCGGCTCACCTTCTCCAATTTCGTGGTCGGCAAGCCCAACGAGCTTGCGTTCGCGGCCTCGCGGCGCGTGGCCGAGCAGGATGCGGTCTCGTTCAACCCGTTGTTCCTGTACGGCGGAACCGGTCTCGGCAAGACCCACCTCATGCATGCGATCGCCTTGCACATCCGCGAGCGCGATCCGTCGCGGCGGGTGGTCTACATGTCGGCCGAAAAGTTCATGTACCGGTTCATCCGCGCGCTCCGGTTCAAGGACACCATGGTCTTCAAGGAGCAGTTCCGGTCGGTGGACGTGCTGATGATCGACGATATCCAGTTCATCAGCGGCAAGGACACCACCCAGGAAGAGTTCTTCCACACCTTCAACGCGCTGGTGGACCAGAACCACCAGATCATCATCTCGGCGGACAAGTCGCCCTCCGACCTCGAGCAACTGGAAGAGCGCCTGCGCTCCCGCCTGGTGTGGGGGCTGGTCGCCGACATCCATCCCACCACCTATGAGCTGCGCCTCGGCATCCTGCAGTCGAAGGCCGAGCAGCTCCGGGTCGAGATTCCGGCCAAGGTCATGGAATTCCTTGCCCATAAGATCGCCTCCAACGTCCGCGAGCTGGAAGGGGCGCTGAACCGCATCGTCGCCCATGCCACGCTGGTGGGCCGGGCGATCACGCTCGAAACCGCGCAGGAGGTGCTGCACGACGTGCTGCGCGCCTCCGACCGCCGGGTCACCATCGAGGAAATCCAGAAACGGGTGGCCGAGCATTACCGCATCCGCACCTCCGACATGCACTCGGCCCGGCGTGCCCGCGCCGTGGCCCGGCCCCGCCAGGTCGCCATGTACCTCTCCAAGCAGCTCACCTCGCGGTCGCTGCCCGAGATCGGGCGCAAGTTCGGCGGGCGCGACCACACCACCGTCATGCACGCCGTGCGCAGGATCGAGGAGCTGCGCGCCACCGACAGCAGCCTGGCCGAGGACGTCGACCTCCTGCGCCGCATGCTGGAAGGCTAGAGCGGTATCCGACCAGGTTTGACCGTCTGCGTTTCGCCCCTGCCGGGTGTTTGCCCGCCGGGGCACCACGGCCCTTCGGATCGCTCCTTGGGGGGTTCCGGATTCCGCCCTGTGGCCCTCTAATAAAATTTTGATTTCAAGCGCTTTTGATATAATGCGGCCGCCGGCCGAGGGGCGGTCGGCGGCGTAACCCGCGGCGCTCGCCCAGGACCGGCCGGGGCGGCGCCGTTTCGGTCCGCCCTGGTTGCCTGCCGGATGGGTTGCGAGGCCGGTTTCACCGGCCTTGTTGGCCTTCGTACCATTGCCTTCTCATGATGCCACGGACCCATGAAACTCACCATTGAACGCGCCGCCCTGCTGAAGTCGCTCGCGCACGCGCAGAACGTGGTCGAACGGCGGACCACGATTCCGATCCTCTCCAATGTCCTCATCGAAGCGGACAAGCGGGCCCTCTCGCTTGCGGCCACCGACATGGAAATCGCCATCGTCGAGAAGGTGCCGGCCGAGGTGAGCAAGCCGGGCGCGCTCACGGCCCCGGCCCACACGCTTTATGACATCGTGCGCAAGCTTCCCGAAGGCGCCCAGGTCGAGCTCAGCTACGGCGATAACGGCGCGCGTCTGAACCTGAGTTCGGGCCGTTCGCGGTTCACCTTGTCGGTCTTGCCGCGCGAAGAGTTCCCGGCGATGTCGGGTGGGTCGTATCCCCACAAGTTCCAGCTGCCGGCGGCCGAGCTCCGCACCCTCATCGACCGCTCGGCCTTCGCGATCTCGACCGAGGAGACGCGCTATTATCTGAACGGCATCTACGTCCATGCCCTGGACAGCGGCGGCATCACCGTGCTTCGCGCCGTGGCGACCGACGGCCACCGGCTGGCCAGGTTCGAGATGCCCTGTCCCGAAGGAGCGGCCGGCATGCCCGGCGTGATCGTGCCCCGCAAGACCGTTCACGAGCTTCGCAAGCTGGTGGACGGCAGCGACGCGCCGGTGAACCTCGCCCTGTCCGAGACCAAGATCCGGTTCACCTTCGACGACATCGAGCTCACCTCGAAACTCATCGACGGCACGTTCCCCGACTATCAGCGCGTCATCCCCGAGGGCAACGACAAGGTCATGGAGGTGGATTGCCGCCTGTTCGCCGATGCGGTGGACCGGGTGTCCACCATCTCGTCGGAAAAGTCGCGGGCGGTGAAGCTGGAGATCAAGAAAGGGTCGCTCACGCTTTCGGCCAGCAGCCCCGACAACGGCTCGGCCACCGAGGAGCTGGAGGTGAGCTACACCGGCACGCCGCTCGAGGTCGGCTTCAATTCCCGGTATCTGCTCGACATCACGCGGCAGATCGAGGGCGAGACCGCCCGGTTTTCCATGGCCGACGCCGCGTCCCCCACCCTGGTCCGGGACGTGGCCGATGCCAGCGCCCTGTATGTCCTGATGCCGATGCGGGTGTGAGAGAGTCGGTCGTCATCCAACGAAGCCCGGAGCGGCCGGAAACCGGTACCGCGCGCCTCGCCGTATTGCGCCTGGCGCTGACCGACTTCCGGTGCTACCCGGCCCTTAGGCTCGAAACCGATCCGAATCCGGTGGTCCTGTTCGGTCCCAACGGGGCCGGCAAGACGAACCTCCTGGAGGCGATCTCGCTCCTGGTTCCGGGCCGCGGCCTGCGCCGCGCGCCGTTTTCCGAGATCGTGCGGCGGGACGCGGGCCCTGAGGGCTGCTGGGCGGTGGTGGCCACGGTCCTGACC
>JBAVNO010000203.1:0-10694 GCA_049691095.1 Alphaproteobacteria bacterium
CGGCGCCGCCCCCGGCTTCGGGCCGTTCCCGGGCGCCGAGCTGGCGGTCACGGGCACGCTCGAGGATTGGCTTTCCGGCATGCCGGCGCTGGAGGCGGAGACACGGTTCCGCGAGGCGCTGGCGGCAAGCCGCGAGGCCGATTCGCAAACCGGCGGCGCGGCCCAAGGACCGCACAAGAGCGACCTCATGGTCCGCCACCGGCCCAAGAACATGCCGGCGCACATGTGTTCGACCGGCGAGCAGAAGGCGCTCTTGATCGGCATCGTGCTGGCCGCCGCCGGGCTCCAGGCCGCTGCCCGTGGCGCCGCGCCGCTGCTGCTGCTGGACGAGGTGGCCGCCCATTTGGACGAAATACGGCGCACGGCCCTGTTCGCGCGCATCCGCGAGCTGGGCTGCCAGGCCTGGCTTACGGGAACCGAGCGGGGCCCCTTCGCCGCCCTGGAAGGCGAGGCCCGCTTCTTCCGGGTGGCGGACGCCACCGTGACCGGGGCCTGACGCGGACATGGTGCGCGGCCGGAGCGGGCGGCCAAATTGGCGACGTGATACGGTAGGGATATGAGCAAGGAAGCCCAAAGCAAGAGTGCGCCCGGTTCCGACAGCGTGTACGACGCCGAATCGATCAAGGTGCTGCGCGGGCTCGATGCCGTGCGCAAGCGTCCCGGCATGTACATCGGCGACACCGACGACGGCTCGGGCCTCCATCACATGGTCTATGAGGTGGTGGACAACGCGGTCGACGAGGCGCTGGCCGGCTACTGCGACCGGATGGACGTGCGGCTCAATCCCGACGGATCGGTCACGGTCACCGACAACGGCCGCGGCATCCCGGTCGACATCCATTCCGAGGAAGGGGTGTCGGCGGCCGAGGTGATCATGACCCAGCTCCACGCGGGGGGGAAATTCGACCAGAACGCCTACAAGGTCTCGGGCGGGCTGCACGGCGTGGGCGTCTCGGTCGTGAACGCCCTGTCCGAGCGGCTGGACCTGCGCATCTGGCGCGAGGGCAAGGAACATTTCGTGCGTTTCCGGGGCGGCAACCCGGAGAAGCCGCTGGCCGTGGTCGGCGAGGCGGGCAAGCGGACCGGCAGTGAAATCACCTTTCTGCCGTCGCCCAAGATCTTTTCCATGACCGAGTTCGACTTCGCCACCATCGAGCACCGGCTGCGCGAGCTCGCGTTCCTCAATTCCGGGCTCGTCATCAGTCTCGACGACGCCCGCGGGGTCGAACCGAAGCACGTGGAGATGCATTACGAGGGGGGCATCGAGGCCTTCGTCCAATATCTCGACCGCAGCAAGACGCCCTTGCACCGCCCCCCCATCGCCATAAGGGGCGAGCGCGAGCGCGTGTCGGTCGACATCTCGATGCAGTGGACCGACAGCTATCACGAGACGATGCTGTGCTTCACCAACAACATCCCGCAACGGGACGGCGGCACGCATCTGGCGGGATTCCGGGCCGCGCTCACCCGCACCATCAACAATTACGCGGTCGAAAGCGGGATCGCGAAGAAGGAGAAGGTGGCGCTGACCGGCGACGACGCGCGCGAGGGGCTCACCTGCGTCCTCTCGGTCAAGGTGCCGGACCCCAAATTCTCGTCCCAGACCAAGGACAAGCTGGTGTCCTCGGAAGTCAAACCCATCATCGAGGGAATCGTGGCCGAGCGCCTCAGCCAGTGGTTCGAGGAGCACCCGAGCGACGCCAAGCGGATCGTCGCCAAGGTGGTGGAGGCCGCCGCCGCCCGCGAGGCCGCCCGGCGCGCCCGCGAGCTGACGCGCCGCAAGGGCGCGCTGGATGTGGCGAATCTTCCAGGCAAGCTCGCCGACTGCCAGGAGCGCGACCCGGCCAAGAGCGAGATCTTCATCGTCGAGGGCGATTCCGCCGGCGGGTCCGCCAAGCAGGGCCGCAACCGCGCCTCCCAGGCGATTCTCCCGTTGCGCGGCAAGATCCTGAACGTCGAGCGGGCGCGGTTCGACAAGATGCTGTCGTCGGCCGAGATCGGGACACTGATCGCGGCCCTGGGCACGGGCATCGGGCGCGAGGATTTCGACGTCAACAAGATCCGCTACCACCGGGTCATCATCATGACCGACGCCGACGTGGACGGAAGCCACATCCGCACCCTGCTCCTCACGTTCTTCTACCGCCACATGGCGCCGATCATCGAGAAGGGCTACCTCTACATCGCCCAGCCCCCGCTCTACCGGGTCAAGAAGGGCAAGTCCGAGCGCTATTTGAAGGACGACCGGCAGCTCGAGGACTTTCTGATCGGGAGCGCACTCGAGGACGTGGTCTTGGTCCTCTTCGACGGGTCCGAGCATGCGGGCGCCGACCTGCGGCAGCTCATCGACCGGGCGCGCTACGCGCGGGCCGCCCTGGCCCCTCTGGGCCGGCGGGTGGGGCACCCCGGCGTCGTGGAACAGGCGGCGATCGCCGCCGCGCTCAATCCCGACCTTCTGGCCGATGCCCGGCACGCGGGCGAGGCCGCGGCCTACATCGCGAAAAGGCTCGACGCGCTGGCGGGCGAACACGAGCGCGGCTGGACCGGCATGGCCGAATCCGGGCGCGGCCTGGTGTTTTCGCGCACGCTGCGCGGCGTCCCCGAACGCTATGTCATCGACGACACGCTGACGCGAAGCCCCGAGGCGCGCCGGCTCGACGAATTGGCGGGCGAGCTGCAGAAGATTTTCAAGCGCCCGGCCAAGCTCACGAGCAAGGAGCGCGAGGTCGCCATCTCCTCGCCCACGGCGCTGGTCGACGCCATCATGGAGCTGGGCCGCCGCGGCGTGACCGTCCAGCGCTACAAAGGATTGGGCGAGATGAACCCCGGGCAGCTTTGGGAGACGACGCTCGATCCGACGGCGCGCTCCCTGCTCCAGGTCAAGGTCAGCCACGCCGACGAGGCCGAGGAAGTGTTCTCGACCCTGATGGGCGACGTCGTGGAGCCGCGGCGCGAGTTCATCCAGGCCAACGCGCTGAAGGTCGCCAACCTGGACGTGTGACGCGCTCGAGCGTCCCGAACCGGCGGCGTGGCGATTCCTCAGGCAGCCGAATCAGACGGATCACGCCAAAGAACCGAGAGCCGATGGGAACTTCGGACCGATGACGGCCACGTCTCGAAAGAAAGGCCGCGTCCCCCATGCCGAGACGAACCGGCCTCCGCGCAAGGCTCGGGCGAGGCCGCGGCGCGGGTTCCTCCCGCGGCTCCTCAAATGGACCTTGACGCTGATGGTGTGGGCGGTGGTGGCCGGCGCCGGGGTCATCGCCTACTACGCCCGTGACCTGCCGGATATCGGGGTGCTGTCCACTCCCGCGCGCCAGCCCAGCATCACGGTGCTGGCCGCCGACGGCACCACCATCGCCACGCTGGGCAATCAGTACGGCGAGCAGGTCCGGCTTTCGGATCTGCCGCGCTATTTGCCCCAGGCCGTGCTGGCGATCGAGGACCGCCGCTTCTACAGCCATTTCGGCGTCGATCCGGTGGGGCTCGCCCGGGCGATGATCGTGAATCTGCGCGAGATGGCGATCGTTCAGGGCGGCAGCACCATCACCCAGCAGCTGGCCAAGAACCTGTTCTTGAGCCCGGAGCGCACGCTCAAGCGCAAGATTCAGGAATCCCTGCTCGCGTTGTGGCTCGAGCACCGTTTTACCAAGGACCAGATCCTCACCATCTACCTGAACCGGGTCTATCTGGGCGCCGGCGCCTACGGCGTCGATGCCGCGGCCAGACGATATTTCGCCAAGCCCGCGCGATCCGTCACGCTCTACGAGGCGGCGATGATCGCGGGCCTGCTCAAGGCGCCGAGCCGCTATGCCCCGACCCGCGCCTTCGATCTCACCCAGTCGCGCGCCAACCAAGTCCTCGCGGCCATGGTCGAGGCGGGCTACGTCACCGCGGCCGAGGCCAAGGCCGCGCGCGAGAGCCCGGCGATGTTCGTGCCCCCGCCGGCGGCCGGGTCCGGCGTGCGCTACTTCACCGACTGGGTGGTCGATCAGCTCGACGACTTCCTGGGCGGCGTCGATCGCGACCTCGTGGTGCGCACGACCCTCGATCCGCGGCTGCAGCGGCTGGCCGAGGAGAAGGTCGCCGCGAGTCTGGCCGCGTCGGGCAAGGAGTCCAACGCGAGCCAAGCGGCGATGGTGGTGCTTTCGCCCGAAGGCGCCGTGCGCGCCCTGGTGGGAGGGCGCGACTATGTGGAAAGCCAGTTCGACCGCGCCACCCAGGGCCTGCGCCAGCCGGGGTCCGCCTTCAAGATATTCGTCTATCTGGCGGCGCTCGAGGCCGGGCTGCACCCGACGGACCTGGTGCTGGATGCCCCGATCAACATCCAGGGATGGCGGCCGGAGAACTACGACGGGTCCTACAAGGGCGAAATCACGCTCACCGACGCCCTGGCCGAATCGCGCAATACGGCGGCGGTGCGCGTCGCGCAGCGGGTCGGCATCTGGAAGGTGATCGACATGGCCGAGCGGCTCGGCATCACCAGCCCGCTGAAGCCCGATCTGAGCCTGGCATTGGGGACCAACGAGGTCACGCTGGTGGAACTCACCTCGGCCATGGCCACCCTGGCCGACGACGGAATCGGCGTTTGGCCCCACGCCATCACGGAGATCCGCGACTGGCGCGGCCGCGAGCTCTATGTCCGAAGCGGATCGGGGCCGGGCCGCGTGATCGCGGAATCGGTGGTGGGGCCGATGGCCGGGATGCTGACGCGCGTGGTGACGGACGGCACCGGCAAGGCGGCGAGGCTCGACCGTCCGGCCGCGGGCAAGACCGGCACCAGCCAGGATTTCCGCGATGCCTGGTTCGTTGGCTACACCGCCGATCTGGTGGCCGGCGTGTGGGCCGGCAACGACGACGGCACGCCCATGAAGCGGGTCACGGGCGGAAGACTCCCCGCCAAGCTGTGGCACGACTTCATGACGGCGGCGCTGGAAGGCGTTCCGCCGCGGCCTCTGCCCGGCAACGAGCAGCCGCCCGCCATGGCCGAGATGCCCGCGGGCGAGCCCGCCTTCGGCCAGCCGGGAGGCGCGGCGGGGCCGGCGCAGGCCTCGTCCGCCGAGCCGGCGAACCGGCAACGGACCCAGCGGCGCAGCGACTACGGGGCGGGATTCTGGGACCAGGTGCTGCAGAATATCGGGATCGGACGGTAAACCCGGCGGGCAAACCTGGACGGCAAATGGGGGGCCGGAGAGCCGCCCGCCTACGCGCGGTCGATCAGGTGCACGAACGAGCCCGCGATCCGTCCCGAGACGGCGCCGAGACCGCCCAGCTTCGCGCCTTCGGCATCGCGGCCGGTGAACAGGTACGGGCCCGTCTCCGGCGACGCGAGGGTCGCGAAATGGAACTCGTGGCCGCGGAACCTGGTGCCGGCGGGCCCCAGAGGCGAAGCGCCGCCGGTTTCGACTTCGCGGTAGCCGATGTGGAGCCGCCGCTTGGCGAACGACGTTTCCAGAGGCAGCAGGCCCGCCATCGCGAATCGCCGGCCGTCGCCGTCCTCGAGCCCGCGGCCCATCACCATGTATCCGCCGCATTCGCCGTAGACGGTGGCGCCCTTGCCTGCGGCCTCGCGCAGCCGGCTCAGGAATCCGCTTTCCGCGATGCGCCCGGCGTGCAGTTCGGGATAGCCGCCGGGAAGGTAGACCGCCCCGGCGCTCGCGTCCGGACCGTCGCCCGCCAACGGCGAGAACGGAACGACCTCCGCCCCGGCCTCGCGCCAGCCGCGCAACACGCTCTCGTAGCAGAAGGCGAAGGCGGAGTCCGATGCCACCGCGATCCGTTGGCCCAGGGGCGCAACCGGGCAGGGCACCGCGCGATGCCCGTCCGCTCCCGTCAAACGCGCGGGCCGGGCCAGCGCCCGAAGGCCTTCAAGATCGAGCGCCCCGGCGATCGCGTCCGCCGCCGCCTCGAGGAACGATTCGAGATTCGCGTGCTCGCCGGCCTGCACCAGGCCCAGATGCCGGGACGGCAACGTCAGCCTTTCGTCGCGGGCGATGCAGCCCAGCACGCGCACGCCCGGCACATGCCGTTCCATGGCGTCGCGCAGGATCGCCTCGTGGCCCGGGCCGCCCACCCGGTTGAACACGACGGCCGCGACAGTAACGTCGGCACGATGGCGGGCGAACCCCTGCACCAGCGCCGCCGCCGAGGCCGCCTGGCCGGATGCATCGACGACAAGGATCACCGGCCATCCGGTCCGCGCCGCCAGATCGGCGGTGGCGCCTGCGCCTCCCTTGGCGCCGTCGAACAGGCCCATCACGCCTTCGCACACGACCAGGCTCCCGTCGCTTGCGTAGGCGGAGAGCAGCCCGTCGAGGGTTTGGCTGCGCATCGCCCAGGTGTCGAGCCCGAAACCGGGCCGGCCCGAGGCGGCGGCGTGAAAGGCGGGATCGACGTAATCGGGGCCGACCTTGGCGCCGGCGGCGGCGATGCCTGCACGCCGCAACGCCCGCAGGCAGCCCAGCGTCACGATGGTCTTGCCGCTGCCCGACGCCGCGGCGGAGACGATCAGCCCTTTGGGGCCGACCATAGATACTTGCCGATCTCCACCATCATCCGGTCGACGGTGGCGGTGTGGCCGAAATGGGCGAGATAGCGGCCCTGGCGGTCCATGAGATAGATGATGGAGGTATGATCCATCAGGTAGTCCTTGCCCCCGGCCTCGTCGTTGCGGGCGTAGTACACATGATAGGCCTTGGCGGCGGCCGCGATCTGCTCTTTGGTCCCCGTCAGCGCCACCAGGCGGGGGGTGAAGTTCTTCGCGTACTCGGCCAGTCTTGCAACCGTGTCGCGCTCGGGGTCGATGGTGATGAAGATCGGCGTCACCTCGTCGGCTTTGTCTCCCAGGCGGTCCAGGGCCGCGCCCATGTTCGAGAGCGTCAGCGCGCACACGTCGGGACAGAAGCTGTAGCCGAAATAGACCAGCATGAGACGGCCGCGGAAATCGGCGTCCGTGCGCGGCGTCCCTTTCTGATCGGTGAGCGCGAACGGCCCGCCGATCGCGACCGTGGTTTGTTCGCCGCCCGAGTCGGGACCCGACCTCGGGCGTTCCAGCCTTTCGATCGCCACGTACAGGAAGGCGGCCGTGGCCAGCAGGGCAAATCCTGCGGCCACCAGAAGGGTACGGGAGGGCTTGCGACGCGAGCGCGGCTTCCGGCTCATGGGGCGTCATCCATTATCGACCGGCCGTTCATTCGTCCTTCGGCACCAGCACGAAACCCTTGGCGCGCATGCACGCGCCGAAGATGTCCGCCTCGCGTTCCGCCGTCTGCACGGTGATGTTGCTGTAGCGCTCGCCGCGCGAGGTGGGAACGCGCTCCGATTTCTCGCGAGCATCGAGGAAACCGTAGGACCGGGCTTCCTGCTGACACGCGGCCCGCGCGTCCCCGATCTCGGAGCGCGATGCGCCCTCTTTGTGCCAGGAAAAGCCGGTTGCGCAGGCGCTCATCAGAAGGCCGGCAAGAAGGAGTGCGATCGACCGTGTCACGTCGTGTTGTCTCATGCTGAATGCTTCGGCCACGTCCATACCCGCCGGCTTCGAGGGCGCACGATGGAAGCAGATGATCCGCCGGTCCCGGCGGCCCGATCAGGCGGTTCGCTCGGTTTTGGGTTTGGACGGCTCGGCCGGCGGCGCCTCGTCGATCTCCAGCCACATGGCGTTCAGAATCGCGAAGCTGCAGGCAAGACCCAATCCCAACACCCAGCTGAAGTACCACATCTGTTCACTCCCGAGGCGAATCTCAAGCTGGATCGCACCTCAATAATTGGCCTCGTGCTCTTTCATCTGTTTCTGGGTGATCGGGCCCCGCAACACCCGGAAAACGAACGCGGTGTAGGCCAGGATGACGGGAAGGAACACAACGGCCGCGATCAACATGATGAACAGCGTCATCTGGCTCGAGGATGCGTCCCAAACCGTCAGGCTGCTGTTCGGGTCCGACGACGACGGCAACAGGAACGGGAACAGCGAAACGCCGGCCGTGGCGATGATGCCGAACAGGCTCAGGCTGCTGGCCGTGAACGCGAGCTTCTTCGCCTTATGGCGGGCAAGCTGCGGCGCGAGAAGGGCCCCGAAGAAGCCGATGACGGGAAAGGCGAGGTTCCAGCCGTGGCCGAAGAAATCGCCGGAATAGACCTGCTTGTGATACTCCCAGTCGCGTCCGGCGAAATTGCCGAACCACGCCTCGCGCAACGTCGTCACGGTCTTGCCCAAGGGATTGGACGGTCCGTCGGGCGCCAGCCCCGCCGTCACCACATAACCGTCGATGCCGTAGGCGATGAAGAGTCCCCCGATCGCGAACAGGACGATCACGGCGAAGCCCGCGTAAACGGCGGCCATGACCGAGCGCTCGTGGATCGGTCCTTCGGTCTTGATGCCGAGATAGACCGCGCCGTGCATGACCAGCATGGCGAGGCTGAGCAACCCGCAAAGGATGGTGAACGGGTGAAACAGGCCGAAGAACGTTCCGGTGTAGGTGACTCGCAGCGACGAATCGAACTGGAACGGCACGCCGAGGAACAGGTTGCCGAACGCGACCCCGAACACGATGGCCGGAACCACGCCGGAGACGACGAGCGCGCAATCCCACGCCAACCGCCATCCGGGATGCTCGATCTTGTTGCGGAAGCCGAACCCGACCGGCCTCAAGATGAGGGCGAGCAGCACCAGGAGCATGGCGAAATAGAATCCGGAGAAGACCGTGGCATAGAGAATGGGCCAGGCGGCGAAGATCGCGCCCGCACCCAGGATCAGCCACACCTGGTTGCCTTCCCACACCGGTTCGATGGTCGCCAGCAGCACGCGCCGCTCCGGGTCCCCTCGCGCCACCAGCGGCAGCAGCGCGGCGACCCCGAGGTCGAATCCGTCCATCACCGCGAACCCGATCAGAAGCAGCCCCAAGAGCGCCCACCAGATCATCCGCAGGCTTTCGTAATCGAGGAAAATGAGCGGTTCCATCATTTCCCTCCCTTGATCGCGCCCAGCTTCATCGCCGGCCCGGCCGGCGGCGTCGGCTCGGCTTTCTTGGCCTCCAATCCGTCGGGCCCGAGCCGCGCGTACTTCGTCATCAAATAGGCGTCGGCCGCCGCCAGCACCGAATAGAACAGGACGAACCCGGCGAGCGACATCCAGACCTGCCCGGCGGACACGTTCGAAACCGAAAGGTAGGTCGGAAGGATGCCTTCGATGGCCCACGGCTGGCGGCCGTGTTCGGCCACGATCCATCCCAGCTCGGCGGCGAGCCAGGGAAGCGGCAGGCTGACGACGCACAGCCGCAGGAACCACGGCACGTCGAACCGGCGCCGCGAAACGAACAGGAACGCGGTCGCGAACAGCGCGATGAAGAAGAATCCGATGCCCGCCATGAACCGGAACGACCAGAACAGGGCCGCCACCGTCGGCACCGTATCCCATGACGCCTTCTTGACTTGATCCGGCGTGGCGTCGAGCACGTTGGGCGCGTACCGCTTCAGCAGCAGCGCATAGCCCAGGTCGTGGAAATGGCTCTCCAGGTCGGCCCGCGCCCCGGTATTGCCGGGGTCGGTCTTGAGCGTTTCGAGCGCCGCGTAGGCGACCATGCCGCTTCGGATGCGTTCCTCGGCGTGCGCCACCAGCGCGGTGATCCCCGGAATCTGCGTCTTCACCGACCGGGTCGCGATCAATCCCAAAAGCCACGGAATCTTGACCGCGAAATGGGTGGTGTGGTCCTCCTGATCGGGCAGGCCGAAGGCGGTGAAGGCGGCCGGCGGGGGCTCGGTCTCCCACATGGCCTCGATCGCCGCGAGCTTCATCTTCTGATGCTCGGTCGCGGTGTAGCCGCTCTCGTCGCCGAGTACGACGACCGAAAGGGCGGAAGCGAGGCCGAAGCTCGCGGCCACCGTCATGGAACGGCGGGCGAAATCGAGATTGCGGCCGCGGAGCAGGTAATAGGCGCTGACGGCGAGCACGAACACCGCGCCGGTGACATAGCCCGCGCTCACGGTGTGGACGAACTTCGATTGGGCGACCGGGTTGAAGAACACGTCGTAGAACGACGACAGCTCCATCCGCATGGTGTCGGGATTGAACCTGGCGCCCACCGGATTCTGCATCCACGCGTTCGCGATCAGGATCCATAGCGCCGAGAAATTCGATCCCAGCGCCACCAGCCAGGTCACGACGAGATGCGAGACCTTGCCCATTCTCTCCCAGCCGTAGAAGAACAGGCCGACGAACGTGGCCTCGAGGAAGAAAGCCATCAATCCCTCGATCGCCAGCAGCGAGCCGAAGATGTCGCCGACGAACTGGGAGTAGTAGGCCCAGTTGGTGCCGAACTGGAATTCCATGGTGATTCCGGTGGCGACCCCCATGGCGAAGTTGATGCCGAACAGGACGCCCCAGAACTTCGTCATGCGCCGCCATATTTCGCGGCCGGTCATGACGTACACGCTTTCCATGATCGCGAGCAGGACCGAAAGGCCGAGCGTCAACGGCACGAACAGGAAGTGATAGAGCGCGGTCAGGGCGAATTGCAGCCGCGAGAGCTGCACGACATCGAGTTCGATCATCGCGGGCTCGACTCCGTCGGAAGTGTTTGCGCCGCGCCGACGATCGAGTCGCTGCGCTTCAAGGCGTCCGCCCGGTCCGACGGCGCGAAGAACAGAAGATAAAGCGCGACCAGGGCCGCGGCCTTGAAGGCCAGGGCGGCGGTGATCTC
>JBAVNO010000204.1:0-3488 GCA_049691095.1 Alphaproteobacteria bacterium
CTCCAGCCGCAACCCCAGCGCCAGCCGCGACCCCAGCGCCAGCCGCGACCGGACCCGCCACCGAACCCTCCAAGGCCGAAGGCGACAAAGCCCGAAAAGCCTCGACGGCTCCGGCACAGCCGCAACCGGCGACGCCCGCGCCCTCCGGTGAGAAGGGCAAGGCGGCAGGAAAGCCACAGACGACTCAGGCTCAACCTGCGCCTGAGAAGAAATAGATATCCTATTAATTTTGCGGATGATTCTGTCGGCCGCGCCTACGGGCCATGGGCATGCAGGAATCGTTAACCAGTGGCCGAATATTTTATGAGCGGGCGATTGTTTGCCCGCCTCTCAGGAGCCTGCAATGTTGCGACAAGCCGATTTCTCCCAGATCAAGGACGAGGATCTGACGCCGGAGCAGCGAGAAGAGTTGCAGCGGCGATTCCACGCCTTCACCCGGGCACTGGCCAAGGCCAAGGCGACCGGCCCGGCATCGCGTCAGAAAAACATCGCCAAGTGGACGCCGAAGCAGGCGCGCCCTGCCTCCGGCTGAGTCCGACGGGTAGGCCCGGCACCGATCCCGGGCCGCCCCGTTGGGAAAGACGAGCGTCTTACCGGGCCAGCGCGGGACACGCACCAGGCCCCGGGGACTATTTCTTCACTGCCTTCAGGTTGATACCCTGGCGGCGCATGGCCTCGACGATGGCCTGGGCACCGGCGTCGCCTTCGTCGGCGAGCTGGGCCGTGCCGGCGGCCAGCGATTCGAACTGCTGGCGCAGCTTCATCCCCTCTTGCACCGTCGGGTCCTGAGCTTCCCGTAGCGCCGCCAGGTTGTACCGCTCGCGGAACAGCTGCGCCGTCTGGAAGGCGACCATCAGGAACAGGGCGAGCGTCACGAGCGCCAGCGTCGTCTGCTGGCGGCTGGGCTCGGACGGAGACGGATCTTGGTTGGCCATGGCGATTCCTATTGCTCCGAACCCGGCGCGGGAGTCGAGGGCGGCATCGTCTCGCTGGGTGCCGCCTCACTGGGTGCGGCCTCACTGGGCGCGGCCTCACTGGGCGCAGCTTCGCCCGGTGCAACAGGGCTCGCCCCCTGCGGCGGGCCGGATTCGGGAGCCGCGGCGCCGCTCGGCGTATGGGTGAAGGTGATGCCGTGCTGGGCCAGAAGGTCACGCAATTTGTCGTCCTTCTTGACGACCGAAGCCTGGGCCAGGGCACGGACCAGGGCCTCGCTGACCCGGCCAAGCTGGACGCTCTGATTGATGAACAGCTGGCGCCGATTGACCTCGGTTTGACCCGACTGGTTGACGAGGAAAAGGCTCCCGTTCACGACCACCAGGACAACCGTTATTCCCGCGAGCGCCACCGACACCCGGGACACCCAGTCGATTGCCTGCCTCATCTCACAGCCCGCCTCTCCCGCATCGCTTTGCACGAAGTTTAGAGCATGATCTTGTCGGTTGGAAGCGGATGCGCTGGTACCCCTGCGGCAACCGCCGGGCACGACACTTTACGGGCACGACACTTTATACGTGGAGAGATACGGAGGATCCCGACCCGGCTTTCCCCGCGTCAGGCGAGCCGAGATACAAGAACCGGGTCCGGCCATGTTGCAACGGGTGACCGGACCCGGCGGACCGAGGCTACGCCGGGCTCCGGCGGCGAAATCCGCCGCCGGGCTCGGGCGTGAAACCCGCTACATCTTCTTCTTCTTGCTCTTGCCTTTGACGGCCGGCGAGGTGTTCGCGGGCGGATCGCTGAACGACGTGCCCGGCTTGTAGGCGGTCTTGACGTACTTGTCGCCTTCCTTCGCGATCTTGGTCTTCCAGCCGGTGTTCCAGGTGATCTCGGCGGCGCCGTTCACCTCCTGCCAAGTGCCCTTCATCTTCACCTTATGGGTGGAGCTCGCCGTGCCGTCCGTCTTGAGGACGATCTTGAATGGGTGGCCGGCGGAATCCTGGACCTTCCAGGCGCCGTCGAATTCGCCTGCGACGGCCGTGCCGCCCAGGGCCAGGACCAGCCCTATGGCCGCAAGCATCGCCGAAAGTTTCCGTAACATGGTGGTGTGCCTCCTATGCGTCGGTTGGGGTTGCGTGTCGGTTTTCGTGACGATGAGGATGCGCGAGAATGGGGAGCCCGGACAATCGCCGCCTTAATCCAGATCAATGTTTTTCGGGCTTGAAAACCGCGCGGAGCACCGCCCCCTGGCGCGCGGTGGCGGAGCGCCGGATGCGGCGTTTCTCGGCCTCGTTGGCGTCGCGCCAGCGCCGGATTTCGCCGATGCTGCGATAACAGCCGACGCACATGTCGCCGGCCTGATTGAGCGCGCACACGCCCACACAGGGCGATGGCACCGGCGATCGGTCCTCCGCCACGCCCTACTCCCACTCGATGGTGCCGGGGGGCTTGCTGGTCACGTCGTAGACCACCCGGTTGATGCCGCGGACCTCGTTGATGATCCGGGTCCCGACGCGGCTGAGGAAGTCGTGGTCGAAGGGATAGGAGTCGGCGGTCATGCCGTCGGTCGAGGTGACGGCGCGCAGCGCACAGACATGCTCATAGGAACGCTCGTCGCCCATCACGCCGACGGTGCGCACGGGCAGCAGCACGGCGAACGCCTGCCAGATGGCGTCGTAGAGTTTCGCGCCGCAGATCTCCTCCAGGAAAATGGCGTCGGCCCGGCGCAGGACGGCGAGCTTCTCGGCCGTGACATCGCCCGGAATGCGGATGGCGAGCCCCGGGCCCGGGAAGGGATGGCGGCCGACCACGCTCTCGGGCAATCCGAGCTCGCGCCCCAGCGCCCGGACCTCGTCCTTGAACAGGTCGCGGAGCGGCTCGACCAGGCGCAGGTTCATGCGCTCGGGCAGGCCGCCGACGTTATGGTGCGACTTGATGGTGGCGGACGGGCCGCCGGCGAACGAGACCGACTCGATGACGTCGGGATAGAGCGTCCCCTGGGCCAGGAAGTCGGCGCCGCCGGCCTTCTTCGCCTCCTCCTCGAACACGTCGATGAAGGTGGCGCCGATGATCTTGCGCTTGGCCTCGGGATCGGTGACGCCCGCGAGCTTGCGCAGGAACAGCGCGCGCGCGTCGCGGTGCACCAGCGGGATGTTGTAATGGCGGCGGAACAGCTCGACCACCTCCTCGGCCTCGCCCTCGCGCAGCACGCCGGTATCGACGAACACGCACAACAGCTGCTCGCCTATCGCCTCGTGGACGAGCGCGGCCACGACCGAGGAATCGACTCCGCCCGAAAGCCCGCAGATCACCCGGCCGTTGCCCACCTGGTCGCGGATCGCGGCCACCGCGCGGGCGCGGAAGGCCGCCATCGTCCAATCGCCGCGGCAGCCCGCGACGCGGTGGGTGAAGGCCTTCAGCAACGCGGCGCCGTGGGGCGTATGCACCACTTCGGGATGGAACTGGACCCCGTAGAAACGCTTGCGGTCGTCGGCGATGGCGGCGAACGGCGCGCCTTCGCTCACGGCCACGGCGCGGAACCCGGGCGGAAG
>JBAVNO010000205.1:0-1524 GCA_049691095.1 Alphaproteobacteria bacterium
ACCGTTCCCCTTCTCACCGACAACCGCCCCGTGTGGTTCCTTCAGGCCCGCTCCCCGCGCTACCAGAAGCTCGCGGGGCTCTACGATGCCGCCTTGCAATACCTGTGGGACTACCGCGACGCCGAGGACTTCCTGGCCGACGCCGTAACCGATGACCTTCTGGCCGGGAACGCCCTGGTCAAGACCTTCTGGGACGAGGACGAGGAAGAAGTCGATTTCATGCTCGTGGACCCCGCCACCTTCTGCGTGGCCCCCGGATACACCGACCTGTGGAAGGCCGCCTGGTGCGGAGAGCGAGGCCGCAAGGCCATGACCTGGATTCGGGATGCCTTCCCCGATACCTGGCAGAACGTCACGCCGGAGGGCTACGACCCGACCCGATCTCAGCCACTTGGAGAGTGTTTCGACATCGAGTTGGAGAATATGTTCGCGGAGGTCTACCAGATATGGATTCGAGACGAGTCCATGCGGGAGCAGATGATCAAGGATTCGCAAGGGGAGCCCGAAGACGCGCCGAAGAAGAAATATCCCAACGGCCGCATCATCGTGTTCACGGCCTCCACTGTGTTGTCCGACGAGCCTTCTCCATTCGATCACGGGAAGCCGCCCTACATTCATCTGAGAAACTACAAGATTCCCCACAAGTTCTGGGCGATGGGGGAAGTAGAGCAGATCCGTGAGCTGCACAAGGAGATCAACACCCAACTCCAAGCCATCGTACGCCAGGGGCGGGTGGGGGAGAATCCCAACTACGAGTACGATACCGAACTCATCGACATAGACTCGGAGCAGTTGAAGGCGGAGTTTTTCAACGGCGGCATGTTCATTCCCTCCAGAAGGAGCCCGGACGGGGAGTCCGCCATCCGCAAGATCGACACCGGCGGGATCGACCGGCGCCATATCGAGGTGATGAATCTCCTGCGCATGGCCATCCGGGAGATGTCCAGCGTCACCGAGATCACCCAAGGGCTCCCACCGAAGAAGGAACGCCAGAGCGCTTCGGAGATCGGGGCCATGCTGGAGTCCAGCTACACCCGCATTCGCCAGAAGGTGCGCAACTTGGAGCACTTCATCAAGCGCTGGAACTGGCAAGTGGTGAGCCTGATGCAGCAGTACTACACCGAGGAGCGCTACATCGCCTTCAAGGAGGAGACCGAGGAAGGGCAGGTGGGGGCTTGGGATATCATCTCCAACAAGCCCGAAACCGTGAAGAACCTGTACAAGCCTCAGCCCATGACGGACGAGGAAGGAGAACCCGAGGCCCCGGAAGAGTACGAGAAGAGGCTGGCCAACGACGAAGACTACCAGTTCATGCTGAAGACTTTCGAGGGCGAGAAGCAGGATCGGGTTCACTTCCCCTTCCTGATTCAGGTTCAATCCTCCAGCACCCTTCCGAAAGATAAGCAGTCGTTGGCCAACCTCTACTTGCGGCTCGCAGGCATTCAGACCACTCCCAACAGCATCGTGGACGACAAAGCCGTTCTGGATGCGTTGCAGGTGCCTGATAGGCAGAGCATCATCGCC
>JBAVNO010000206.1:0-21773 GCA_049691095.1 Alphaproteobacteria bacterium
TGCCGGTCTTCGATCCCGGCAACCCGGACGCCAACCCGGATGGCGTGGTCCAGTTGCCCAACGTCCAGCCGGAGGTGCAGCTCACCGAGCTGATGCGGGCGCAGCACGCCTACGAGGCGGGCCTGAACGTCATCAGGGCCGTCGACGACATGATGGGCGTCCTGCTCAACCGCAGAGCCTGACCCCGGCCGCCGGCCGGCGACGGAAGCCCCTTCCCGACACCGATCCCCCCAACGAACCACCCCACTCGAACCGGCCGCTACGAGGGCGCGCCGGACGCCGTCGGGCTGTCGCGCCACACCGGACCTAACCGCCGCCGCGCTGGCTATAGAGATCGAAGCGGGCGAGGAAGCGGTCGAACTCGGCCTCGCTCAGGCCCGCGCACCCGATCGATACCCGGAGGGTAGGGAGCCGGAAGGCTCCCGCTTTCCGCACTCCCCGTTCATGCAGACGGATGCGGACATTGCGCGTCTTCCCGCCGATCACGACGCTGTCGCCGTCGACGCGATAGGAAGGGCCTCGGGCGCTCGCCCCCGCCTTGTCCGTGGTGACGGAGTTTGTCTCTCCAGCGATGGTATCCCACGCCGCCGCCGCCGCGTCGGGCAGGATGCGCAGGAACTCGGCGCGGCTGATGGCCATCTCGCGGATGATCTTGCGGGCCATGCCGGCCGGCGCCGTCAGCCGCCCGCCACGGGCGGCCAGATCGCAAGCACGTCGCCGTGCCTGAGCTTGAGACTCGTGCGCTCGTTCGGGGGAACATAGACGCCGTTGACGAGCACCAGGTGGGTCAGGCCCTGGGGCAGGTTGAGGCGCGCCACCACCTGCGCCGGCGTGGTGTCGTCGGGCAGATCGAGCGCGGCCTCATGGTTCGAGGATCCGGGCGGCAGGTAGGCGCTCAGAAGTGCGAACAGCTTGAGGGTGACTTGCATCGGCCCGATCGGCGCGCCAGGGCAGGGGCGTCAGGATACGAGTTGGGTGCTGCCCAGGTAAGCCTCCATGATCCGGGTCGGATCATGCGCCAGGCGGTCCTTCCAGCCCTTCAGATGCGCCCGGGTCTGAATCAGGCCGCGGAGCACGCCCACATGCTGCGTCAGCCCGATGCTGTGCGCGCCGACCAGGATGTCGCCGTCGAATTGTAGGTTCAGGTAGCGGAAGGCATCGGGCTCATGAAGCTCGACCGAGTCGCCGCCTTCCACACCCATCCACGATCCGAACGAACTCGAGATCAGCCCCATGGTGTCCAGCACGTTCATGTTCACCGAGCCCCGGTGGGCCACCTGGTGCCCCGCCATGTTGAGGGCGGCGAGCCGCCCGTGCTCCACCGCCGTGGGCTGGATGGCCTGGACGGAATACTCGCCGGTGGAGAAGTCCCGACCCTGGGCCACGTCGCCGGCGGCGTAGATGTCCGGGTTGCTGGTCTGGAGGTACTGGTTGACGAGGATGCCTTGGTCGATGTCGATCCCCGCCCCGGTGACGAAGTCCACGTTGGACCTGACACCCGTGGCCGAGATCACCAGGTTCGACGCCAGCTCCTTGCCGTTGTCGAGGCGCACGAGCAGCGGGCGGTCCCTGTCGCTGCTTTCCTCGATGCTTGTGACCTTGGTTGAGGTAAATACTGACACGCCTTTGATTTTGCACCAATTCTTTATCATGTTCCCGGCGGCTTCACTCATCATCCGCGGCACCATGCGGTCGGCCATCTCCACGACCGTGAGCTCGATGCCGCGCTTTGCCAGGGCCTCGAGGATGATGCAGCCGATGAATCCGGCCCCCATCAGCACCACCTTGGCGCCCGGTTTGGCGAGGCTCGCGATGCTGCGCCCGTCCTCGAGCGTCCAGCAGGAATGAACGCCCGGCAGTTTGACTCCGGGGATGGGTGGGGCGACCGGATGCGAGCCGGTGGCGATCAGCAACCGGTCGTATTCCAGCGTGGAGCCGTCGTCGAGCGTGACGCGCTTGACATCGGCGGACAGCTTCTCGGCCCGCGCCACCTTCACCTCGATGCCGAGGGCGCGGAAATAGTCCTCGCTCTTGCGCAGGTAGGTGCCGGCTTCGTCGATGCGCCCGATCAGGTAATAGGGCAGGGCCATTCGGGAATAAGGGGGCTCCGGCTCGTCGCCCACGATGGTGATGCGGCCACCGGGGTCGAGTTTGCGCAACGTCTCCGCGGCGACGACTCCCGCCGGCCCGGCGCCGATGATGACGTGGTTCATCCCGCTCTTCCTCTCTTCCGTCTCGAAGCGGAGACACGCCGGATCGCGCCCAACCCGTCACCGCGCACGGCCGCACTCCGGGGTGCCGCGCGCGGGCGGCCGCCGCCTAAAGGCCGAGACGCTGATAGGTTTCGTTGGTCGGCACGCCCTCGGGAGTCCAGCCGCGGATCTTGTAGTATTCGGGGAGCATCTTCTGCAGCTCCGCGACCTTGCCCTTTGCCGGTCCGGTCTTCGCCGCTTCCGTCAACAAGCGCTTGGGCAGCGTGTCGTCCTTGGCGGTGAAGCCCGCGGCCAGATTGAACTTGCGTTCCAGGTTCCAGATGCGCTCGCCCATTTCCATCAGCTTCTCGATCGACCACTCGCCCTCGCAGGCGGCGGCGATCTGCGGCTGGATGTCGTTGAGGGTCCAGGCGAAGGTCGTGAACACGCAAAGCCCGGACGAATCGACCACCGCGGTCGCGTCCTGGAAGGCCTTGACCAGCTCCGGCTTGCCCTGGGTCTCCAGCGGGTCGGTCTTCACAGGGATGCCGAGAATTTCCGAGGCCACGGTATAGGACCGCAGATGGCAGGCGCCGCGGTTGCTGGTGGCGTAGGTGAGGCCCATGCCCTGGATGCCGCGGGCGTCGTAGGCCGGGAATTCCTGGCCCTTGACGGTCATGGACAGCTCCGGGTGCCCGTACTTCTCGCACAGCCGCTTGGAGCCCATGCCGATTTCCTTGCCGAAGCCTTCGCCCTTGCCGGTCAGCTCGGCCAGCGTGGTGACGGCCTTGGCCGAACCGAACTTGAGCTCGATCCCGCCCGTCTCCTTCTTGCCGATGACGCCCATCTCGTAGAGCTCCATCGCCGCCGCGACCGTGGAGCCGAAGGAGATGGGATCGAATCCCTGCTCGTTGCAGATGAAATTGGCGAAGGTGAGGGCCTCCAGGTCGTCGACCCCCGTGTCGCTGCCCAGCGCCCACGCCGACTCGTATTCGAGGCCGCCCGAGGCGCCCCAGTATTCGGGGCGGGTGACGACTGTGAAATGCTCCTTGTCGATCCGCGACACGCGGCCGCACGCGATGGTGCATCCGAAACAGGCCTGGTTCGTGATCAGGTTCGGCTTGCCGTCGCTCTTGCGGGGCTCGTGCATGGCCTCGGCCGAAATCTTGGATGAGCCCTCGAACTGCACCTCGCGCCAATTGCGCGTCGGCATCGCACCCACCTCGTTGATCACGTTCATCAGCACCTGGGTGCCGTATTTGGGCAGCCCCTGTCCGGTGACGGCGTTATCGGCCAGCACCTTCTTGGCGGCGGTGGCGGCGGCGAGGAACGCCTTGGGGTCCTTCACCTTGACGCCCAGCGTGCCGCGTACCGCGAGGGCCTTCAGATTCTTCGAGCCCATCACCGCGCCCACGCCCGAGCGCCCGGCGGCGCGATGGAGGTCGTTGATGATGCCCGCGTACAGCACGCCGATCTCGCCCGAAACTCCGATGCACGCGATTCGCATCTGCGGTTCCTGGTGCTTTTTCTTGATCAGCTCATCGGTCTCCCAGACCGACTTGCCCCACAGGAAATCCGCCGAACGGAGCTCCGCTTCGTCGTTCTCGACCAGGAGATAGACCGGCTGCGGCGAGCGGCCCTCGAAGATGATCATGTCCCAACCGGCGAATTTCAGTTCGGCGCCGAAGAATCCTCCGGAGTTGGAGCAGGCGATCGCGCCCGTGAGTGGGCCCTTGGTGATGACCGAATAGCGGCCGCCGGTGGAGGCGGCGGTGCCGGTCAGGGGACCGGCGGCGAAGATCAGCTTATTGCCCGGGGACAGCGGATCGACGCGGGGGTCGATCTCCTCGCTCAGATATTTCGAGGCCAACCCGCGCTGGCCCAGATAGAGTTGCGCCCACTCCATGTTGAGGGGCTCGCTCTGGACCGTGCCCTTGGTCAGGTTCACCCGGAGAATCTTGCCATGCCATCCCATCGTTCTTCTCCTGATTCCGGTCAGATCGCCTTCGTCACCCTAACTGCGCCAGGATGCTGGCGATGCCGGCGCCGATCTCAGCTGTGCATTGCCGCTTGCGAATCGGTTTTCGCCGCCCAGGCCCGCATCCGCTCCAGGCCGGTCCAATTGGCGTCGACGTAGGTGATCGCCTGCGTCGGGCAGGCCTTCGCGCATTCGGGATCGCCACCGCACAGGTCGCACTTGATCACCGTTCCCGTCGTCTCGTTGTAGTTCACCGTGCCGAACGGGCACGCGATGGTGCACACCTTGCAGCCGACACACACCGAATCGAGGATGATCTTGGCGCCGGTCGCCTTGTCGATCTTGATCGCCTCGACCGGGCAGGCGTGCAGGCACCACGCTTCGGCGCACTGGGTGCAGGTATAGGGAACGAAACGGCCTTCGTGATGGAAATTGAAGATCTTGATTCGCGACCGGGCGGGATTGAACGCGCCCTCCAGCTCGTACGAGCAGGCCATCTCGCATTGCAGGCAGCCCGTGCATTTCGACGGTTCTATTTGCAGCGATTTCTGCACGTCATCCCTCCCTTTTTTTGGCCGGCGGACGCGGAGCGCGCCGAAAGTTTTCTTTCATGTTACGCACGGAGGTTCGCGCGGCGCAATTAAGAAAAGCCCATGCGGATGTTGGGGTTACGTTGTGGTGCGCATTCGATTCTGGATGTAAAAGAAATCAAATTATGCAGAAAGAAACATGCGCCACCCGACAAACTGGAAGCGCAGCGCGTGCGCTGCCACGCAGGGCACCGCAGGTTGCGCAACAGGGCTGCGCTTGCCTGATCTTCGCGCACACATCGCGGGCCGCATCGCCCTCCGCATCGTCCGCTGTGCGCCACGTTTATTCAAGACAGGAACGACCTGGCGGTTTTTTCTCAGACGGATTGCTGCGCGTCATACGCGCCGTGAAGGAGTCAGGCGCGATCCGTTGCGACGATCGGCTGGTCACGTTCGATCAAGGAGCCTCGCCTTGCGTGACCGCGGGCGGTGGCGGCCGCACGGCCGTTGGAACGGGGGACAGACTCCGCCACGCCCCTGAGGGCCGGTCCGCGGCCTGGGAATCGGTCTTGGAGTCGGGCCATGCTTGGTGCATACTGCCGACGGCCGGGACAAGAAATATACCATGAAAACAAGCGCTTACTAGGTATTGCGGTGCTGGCGCCTACCTGACCGAACCGGGGTGATGACACCGACCCGACCTTCCGCGACACGGCTGATCGTGATGCTTGCACCGATATTGGGGTGCGTGCTTGCCGGCTTTCTTCCGGCCATCGGGCTCGCGGCCGAAGGGGCGGCGATCGTCGAATCGCACCCCGCGTATTCGGAACCCCATGTGGATTGGGCCGCATACGGATTGCTGTGGGCGGTTCCGTTCGCGGGCCTGTTGCTGTCGATCGCGGTGATGCCGCTGATGGCGCCGCGCCTCTGGCACAACCATTTCGGCAAGGTGTCGGCATTCTGGGCGCTCGCGTTCCTGGTTCCGTTCGGGTTGCGCGCGGGGTTGGCGGAGACGGCCTTCGAGATCACGCACACGGCGCTGCTGGAATATTTTCCGTTCATCATCCTCTTGTTCGCGCTCTATACCGTTTCGGGGGGCGTACGGCTCAGGGGCGCCCTGCCGTGCTCGCCCACCGTGAACACGGGTCTGCTCGGGCTGGGCACCGGAATCGCCAGCCTCATGGGCACGACGGGGGCGGCGATGCTGCTGATCCGGCCCTTGCTCCAGGCCAACGAAGGGCGGCGCCACAACGTCCATGTCGTGGTCTTCTTCATCTTCCTGGTCGCCAATATCGGCGGCTCGTTGACGCCGCTCGGCGATCCGCCGCTGTTCCTGGGGTTCCTGAAGGGCGTCGATTTCTTCTGGCCGACGCGGCACCTGCTGGCGCCGATGCTCTTCGTGTCCGCTCTTCTTCTGGCCGTCTTCTTCATGATCGACAGTTATTTTTTCCAGAAGGAAGGCGTGCCCGTCGCGGCCGGCGCAATGCCCAAGGAAGGGCTTGCCGTCGAGGGAATCCCCAACATCGTCCTGCTCGCTTGCATCGTCGGCGCGGTACTGCTGAGCGGCTTGTGGCGGCCCGAAATCGTATTACGCGTCTATCATGTCCCGGTCGAACTTCAGGATCTGGTGCGCGACGGTCTCTTGGTCGCGATCGCGGGCCTATCAATGCGGCTTACGAGCGGGGAGAGCCGAAAGGCCATTGCCTTCAGCTGGTTCCCGATCATCGAAGTGGCCAAGCTCTTCGCCGCAATCTTCGTCACCATCATTCCCGCGATCGGGATCCTGCGCGCCGGAGAGCACGGCGTGATGGCCCCTTTGGTGGACGCCCTGTCGACGAACGGGGCGCCCAACGATCACATCTATTTCTGGGTCACGGGAACGCTATCGAGCTTCCTCGACAACGCGCCGACCTATCTGGTTTTCTTCAATACCGCCGGCGGTGACCCGCAGGCCCTCATGGGGCCGTTCAAATCGACGCTGCTCGCGATCTCGATGGGCGCCGTGTTCATGGGCGCCATGACCTATATCGGAAACGCGCCGAACTTCATGGTCCGCTCGATCGCCGCGGAACGCGGTATCGCGATGCCGAGCTTCTTCGGCTACATGCTGTGGTCGTGCAGCCTGTTGATCCCGGCCTTCGTCCTCGTGACGGTGATCTTCCTGTAGACGAAGGACAGGGTTGAACGAAGGACAGGGCGGCGGGGCCGCCGCCGCGCTCAGTGGGCGAGAAGCACCGGCACCGACAGGTTGTTGAGAACGTGCCGGGTCACGCCGCCCATCACCATCTCGCGCAGGCGGGAATGCCCATAGGCCCCCATCACCAGCAGGCTGGCCTTTTCCTGTCGCGCGTGGGCCAAGATCACTTCGCCGATGCCGCCGCCGTTGATGTCATTGACGGCCTGCGCCGCGACGCCGTGGCGGGCGAGATAGGCCACCAGCGCCTGGCCCGGAACCGCCTCCTGCTCGGCGGGAAGAACCGTGAGCACCGTCACCTTGCCCGCCCGCTTCAGCACCGGGATGGCGTCTTCGACGGCACGGGCCGATTGGCGGCATTCCTTCCAGGCGATCATCACATGACCCTCGATCGGCGTCGGCTCGCCTTCGGTGGGCAGAACGATCACCGGACACGGGGCAACCAGGGGAAGGTGCTCGGGAACGTGGAAGATCACCCGGTCCTCGACCAGTTCCGCCCGCGAGTGGCTGACAACCGCCAAGTCGGCGTAGTTGGCGTGGCGCGCCAGGATGTCGAGATGGTCGCCCTCGCCGGTCTGCCATTCCCAGGACAGCTTCTGCCTTGCGCACCAGGACTCGATCTCGGCGCGGACATGCTGGGCGCGTTCCCGCGCGGCTTCGGTCGCCTCCGCCAGATAGGCCGTCGATGCGGCCCGGCCCGCGATCTCGGCCGGCATGCTGATCGGGGTGGCGATATAGAGCGCCACCAGGTGCGCCTCGTAACGCGTGGCGAGCCCGATGCCGATCCGAAGGCGCGTCATGTGCGCCTTGTCGTTGGACAGATGCACCAGAATGGTCTTGTACGACATGCTTCCCGCTCTTTTGGGCCGAAACGGCCGGGCGCGGCGAAGGCCTCCCGCCACGCGGCTCCGGCCAGGCCAAGCTACCGGCGGGATCGCGGCAGTTCAACCGCGCCGTGGTCGCACGGGCCCGGTCCGCAACACGCGTCATGCAACGCGGCCGCGGCCTTTACTCGCCAGGTCCCGTCGGCTATGCCTTGCCGATGACGGCCATTTCCCACGTCTGGAAGCGATTTTGCGGGCCCTTGCTGCGCGCGGCGGTGGCCGCCGTTCTTGTGGCCGCGGCGGCATCGGCGGGCGCGGGCGACGTCACCTTTGCCACCGAGTCCCTGGTGCTGGAAACGGAAACCGGCGCCCATCCGCTGACCGTCGAGATCGCGGAGACGGCCCCGCAGCTCGAGCGCGGCCTGATGTTCCGCCGCGCGCTCGCGGACGAGTCCGGGATGCTGTTCCTCTACGAGCGCGACGACTTCATCATGATGTGGATGAAGAACACCTACCTGTCGCTCGACATGCTGTTCATCGACCGCCACGGCCGGGTCGTCCGGGTGGCCGAGCGCACGACGCCGCTGTCTCGGGACTTGATCCCCTCGCTCGTGCCCATCCGGGCCGTGCTCGAGGTGAAGGCCGGCACCGCGAAACGCCTGGGCGTGAAAGCGGGCAGCATCGTTCGCTACCGGGCGTTCGGCAACGCAACCGGCGGTCGTTAGCGGCGGGGAAGCGGGCGCTGGCCCGAGTGGCCGTGGCCGGAATCATCGGCCGGCGGCGCGCGGCGTGCCACGGATTCGCTCGAAAAAAGGGCGTGCCGACGACCTAGGTGCCGGGTTCCTTGGCGGCCATCCTGGGAACCTGTTCCCAGCCCTCGCCGGCGGCCACCATGCACGACTTGCCGTTGGGCATGGTGACGATGATGGTCCAAGTGTTGCCCTGGGCCGAGGTGAGAAGCTCGATCACGCCGCCATTTTCGGCCACGCCAAGGGCCACCGGGGTCTCGGCGTATTTCTTGGACAGGTGGCTGAGGACGTTGGCGCGCGTCGAGCAAACGGTCTGTCCGGCGATGCCGCTCTCGACCTCGGCGGCCGCAGCAAGCGGCCCCGCGACGACGGCCGTGGACAGAAATACGAGGATGGCAATGGGGCGCGACACGAAAAATCCCTCCGGTCGTTCGGGACCAGGGTGTGAAGTCAATATATGACCGAAATATTACGCTTGTCCTCTTAATAATCATTTAACTTCCCGCAAACCGTCGGATTTTACTGAACGAATCGCGGTTCGCGACGATACCGGCTCAATGGCGCTTCAAGGCCAAGGTCAGGCCGTCCCCGATGGGCACCATGGACAGGGCGACCCGCGGGTCGCGATGCAGCTTGGCGTTGAGCGCCCGGATCGCCCTGGTGTCGGGGTCGTCGGCGCCGGGGTCCGCGACCCGGCCGTCCCAGAATACGTTGTCGATCGCGATCAGCCCGCCGGGGCGAAGCAATTTGAGACAGGATTCGAAGTAGTTGTCGTAATTGGCCTTGTCGGCGTCGATGAAGGCGAAATCGAAGCTTCCGCTCTCGCCCTCGGTTTCGAGCGCCGCAAGCGTGTCCAGCGCCGGCGCAAGGCGTAGGGCGATGCGCTCCGCGACGCCGGCCTCGGCCCAATAGCGCCGCGCGATGGTGGTCCATTCGGCGCTGGTGTCGCAGGCGACGAGCCGGCCCGAGGCGCCCATGCCGAGCACGATGGCGAGCGCGCTGTAGCCGGTGAAGGTTCCGATCTCGATCGCCTTGCGGGCGCCCGTGAGTTCGGCCAGGAAGGCCATGAATTGCCCCTGTTCCGGGGCGATCTGCATATTGGCGTAAGGCAGGAGCGCGGTCTCGGCGCGAAGCCGCGCCATGACCTCGGGTTCGCGCAAGGACTGCTTCAGGAAATAGTCGTACAAACGGTTGGTCAACGGGGTTGGGCGGTTCGACATGGCGGGCCTCGAAGGGGACGGGAGAGCGGCGCTCCCCATGGTGCCCCACATGGTGCCTGAGCGCGCGCGGCGGATAAAGCGCCGGGTCACGGCGACCTTGCCGGCCCCTCGGGCATGATGTATTCCACCAACGGATTCGGGGCGTAGCGCAGTCTGGTAGCGCACCTGCTTTGGGAGCAGGGGGTCGGAGGTTCAAATCCTCTCGCCCCGACCATTCGGGCGAGGGGCGCACGAAGGATCGAGCAAAGGCAATCAGCGAGAAGGTTGGGGCATGCAGGTGCGGATCTACAGGCCGTCGCGGACGGCGATGCAATCGGGTGAGGCGCTGACCCGCAAGTGGGCGCTGGAGTTCGAGCCGGCGTCGGCGCGGCGAAAGAGCCCGCTCATGGGCTGGACCAGCTCGGCGGACACGCAGACCCAGGTGAGGCTGAGCTTCGACACCTTGGACGAGGCGGTGGCCTTCGCCCGGCGCGAGGGATACGCCTATACCGTCGACATGCCCCACGCGCCCAGGCGGCGCCCCAAGAGCTACGCCGAAAATTTCCGCTATAACCGCCCGGCCTAGGGTTCCGCGCCCGGAGGTTCGGGGCGCGGGCCGGGGGGCTGAGCGGGCCCGGGCGGCGGCGTGAAATCCGACGTGAAGCTCTGGAACTTGCTCCCTTTCGCCGCCGGGATGGCGTCGAGCACGCGAATGTCGAGTCGCGCGGGCGCGCCGCCGCCGGCGACTTTGTTCCAGGCGGTTCGGACGCAGTCCTCGAACGCGGGCGGCAGCGGCTGGCGGGAGACGAGCCTCAGCTCGAAACTGCCGTCCCGGTATTGGTGAAGCTGATACATGCGCAGCGTGCGCGACAGTTCCGGCGGCATGGTGTCGAGCGTACGGGCCGCCGCGCGCCAATACAGCCACGTGCCCGGCGGCAATCCGGCGATGCGCCGGTAGCGCCCCGTGATGTTGCCGAAGGCAGGCAGCGTGCGTCCGCAGGGGCACGGCCCGGCCACCGCCTCGGCCAGATCGTCGGCGTCGTAACGGAGCAGGGGCATCGCCACGTTGGTGAGCGAGGTCACCACGATGCGGCCGGTTTCCCCCGCGGCACAGGGCTTGCCCGCCTCATTGACGATCTCGACCAGGCAATGCTCGGCATGGACGTGGAAGCGGCCGCCTTCGGGGCAGCGCGACGCCACCAGGCCGATCTCGTTCAGGCCGTAATTCTCGTGGGCCGGGACGCCGAAAGTGGTTTCGATGCGGCGGCGCATCTCGGGCGTGAGTTGCTGCGAGATGGCCTCGACGCCCTTGAGATTCGGGAGCCGCGGGCGTTCCTGAAAGCCCAAGGCCAGATGCTCGAGTTCGGCCGACTGTGTGAGCAGATAATCGGGGCGGTTTTCCTCGAGCCACGCGATCTGGGCCTCCAGCGGATTGCTGTTGCGGAAACCCAGGAACGGGCCGGTGAAAAAAAAGCGCCCCGCCTGGGGCCAATGGGGAAGCCGGCAACTCTCGCCCTCGGCAAGCGGGGTGCCGTCCCTGTACTTGGGCAGGTCTCCCGCCGCACGGATGGCGGCCAGCGTGCCGCTCGGGTCGAACCGGAACCAGCGCAGTTCGCGCTGTTTGAGGTATTCGAACATCGCGCGGCTGGAGGCCGAATGCAGAACGCGCACCGGCTGCCCGGTCGTGCCGGAGGTGCGCTTCCACCGCGCGGGCTTCTGTCTCGGGGGTAAGTTCGGCGCGAGCAGGTCCTTGGTGCGGTCCTGCACCTCGAAACGGCCGAGGAGTGGAAGCAAGGTGAGATCTTCGGCCGACGGGATGTCGCTCGGCGATATCCCCAGTTTGCCGAACAGCTCGCGGTAATAGGGAATGCCCTGGGCGGCGACGGCCACCATTCGCCGCAAGGCGGCGGACTGACGCGCATGCTGCTCGTCGGCCGAGAGGAATTCGTTGGTCACCAGATCGTCGAACCAGCGGGCGCCGGCCCAATCGGGGCGCAACTGCCAGCGGCGCTGTTCGGCCTGTTCCAGGGCGAGGCGGCCGGTCATGTCCTGGTCCCTGCACGCCCGCAGGCCCGCGGCGGATTGGAACGGCGGTCTGGCCGCGCGCGCGCCGCGCCGGCAAAACCTGGTGAAACGGCCGGGCGCTTGGTGTAAGGAGGGACGAGGATCATGGTTCGATTCATTTCTCCGTCACGTTTCCATCGGGGCGCGCCTTGCCCGCCGCCGCACACGACATGAGGTCGTCCTCGGATGTTCCATGATATTCCTGACCTAATCAGGACCCGCCTGCAACACCTCGAAGCCTTGGACATCGAACAACGCCGGCAAGGCCTGCCGGCCGTGCAGCGCATGTGCGCCATCACGCCGGACACCGGCAAGTTCCTCGCCCTGCTGGCGGCGGCGGCCCCGACGGGAGAATTCCTCGAAATCGGCACCAGCGGCGGATACTCCGCGCTGTGGCTGGCGCTTGCCTGCGCGAAGAGAGGGCAAAAGCTGACGACGTTCGAGCTGCGCGATCACAAGGTCGACTGGGCCCGCGAAACGTTCCACGCGGCCGGGATCGAGCCGTTGATCGACCTCGTGGTCGGCGACGCGCGCGAGCATCTGTCCCGTTACAAGAACGTGTCGTTCTGCTTCTTGGATGCCACCGACGACGTGTACGTGGATTGCTACGAACTGGTCGTCCCCAACATGGTCGCCGGCGGGCTGGTGGTGGCGGACAACGTCGTCACCCACGCGGACGAGTGCAAAACGTTCGTCGATCATGTGATGGCCGATCCGCGGGTCGATGCACTGATCGTGCCGATAGGCAAGGGCGAACTGGTCGCCCGCAAGATTTGACCGCCTTTTTTCGCTCCGCGTGGGTTCCGCGGCTGAACGATTTTATTCTTCGGTGGTGATGACGCGATGATGTCCCCGGAGGTGCAGGAAACGTTGACCCGGGTCGGGCCGGGCACGCCCATGGGCGCGCTGTTGCGCCGCTATTGGCATCCGGTGGCGGCGTCGAGCGAGCTTGCCGCCAAGCCCGCCAAGCGCGTGCGGCTGCTGGGCGAGGACCTGGTCCTGTTCCGCGACCAGCGGGGCGCGCTCGGCCTGCTGCAGGAGCGCTGCCCCCACCGGGGCGCGTCCCTTGCCTATGGCTGCGTCGAGGACGACGGGCTGCGCTGCGCCTACCACGGGTGGAAGTTCGGCGCTTCGGGAACATGTCTGGAGACTCCGACCGAGCCTTCCGATTCCAGGCTCAAGGACCGGGTCAGGGCCAAGGCCTACAAGGCCGCGGAGTTGGGCGGCCTGATCTTCGGCTATCTGGGACCCGAGCCGGCCCCGCTCTTGCCCCGGTACGACCTCTACGTATGGGACAACGCGCTGCGCGACATCGGCCAGGCCATGGTGCCGTGCAATTGGCTCCAGATCATGGAGAACAGCATGGACCCCTACCACGTGGAGTGGCTGCATGGACGCCATTTCGCGTCGCTGCGCCGCGGGCTTGGCGAAGACGGTCCGCTTCCTTACGCCAAGCGCCACGTGAAGGTCGGCTTCGACCTTTTCAAATACGGAGTCATCAAGCGCCGCGTCATCGAGGGCGGCAGCGAGGAGGACGACGATTGGAAGGTCGGGCATCCGCTGGTGTTCCCCAATCTGCTTCGGGTCGGCGCCCATTGGGAGCACACGTTCCAGATTCGCGTGCCGGTGGACGACACCCACACCTGGCATCTCTGGTACGCGTGCTACAAGCCCGGACCGGGCGTGGCCGTGCCGCCTCAGAAAGAGATTCCCCTCTACGACGTGCCGTGGCGGGACGCCAACGGCGATTTCATCGTCGATTTCGTCGACGGGCAGGACATCTGCGTCACCGTGAGCCAGGGCCCCATCGCCGACCGCACGAAGGAGCACTTGGGGAAGTGCGACATCGGCGTGGCGATGCTGCGCAAGCTGTTGCTGGAGCAGATCGGGACGGTGCAGGCGGGCGGCGATCCCCTGGGCGTCATCCGCGACCCGGCCGAAAACGGAATCATCGAGCTGCCGCAGGAATCGAAGAAGTACGGGGACGACCGGGGCCATCGCCTGGCTGCGCTCGAACTCGGCTACAGCCGCCACAGCCCGATCAAGGACCAGATCCGGAAGCTTCTCGAGGCCGCGAAATAGGCGCGTGACTTAGTCCAAGGCGCCGTAGACGGCCTGGGCCTTGGAATAGAACTCGCGGTCGAAGGCTCCATGCTCGGGCGGACCCAGGCCCGAGGCCTTCCAGCCGGAAAACGGCGCCTCGGGGTGAATGTCGAACAGGAAATCGTTGAAGCGCAGGAGTCCCGCCTGCGCGGTCTCCGCGAACCGTCGTTTTGCCGCGGCGTCGTCGCTGTAGAGCGCGGCCACCAGGCCCTGGGGCACGCCGTTGCAGAGAACGATCGCCTGTTCCAGGTCGCGTGCCGTCTGCAGCACGGCGACCGGGCCGAAGGTTTCCTGCTGAACCAGCTCGGCATCCGCGTCGGCGCAGGCGAAGAGCGCCGGCGCATACCAGCAGCCGTGCTCCAGTCCCGGCGGCACCCCGCCCCCGCACAAGAGACCGGCGCCGGCCTCGATGGCGCGGGCGACCAGGCGTTCCACCTCGGCCTGCTTTTGGGGCGAGATCAGCGGCCCCACCTGGGTCGCGGGGTCGGCGGGTTGGCCGATCCTCAGGGCCGCGATGCTTGCGATGAGAAGCTCCTCGAATCGCGGCCGGATCGAATCGATCACGATGATGCGCCGCGTCGCCGTGCACCGTTGCCCCGCAAAGCCGAACGCGGACAGGGCCAGGGCGTCGGCGACGCGCGGCAGATCGCAATCGGGCGTCACGATCGCGGCGTTATTGCCGCCGAGCTCGGCCTGAAGCGGCTTCGCGGTCTCGGTGCACAAGGCAGCGGCCTGACGTCCGGCGCCGTGCGATCCGGTCAGCGACACCGCGCCCACGTTGGGATCGAGGATCACGTGCTGCGCGGTCGAGGCGTCCCCCGTAACGAGGCTCACCGCGGCAAGGGGAAACGACGCCGCGCGCAGCGTGTCGATCACCGCCATGGCGGTGCGGGGCGCCTCCAGGGCGGGTTTCCACACCACGGCGTTGCCGGCCGCGAGCGCCGGCGCCAGCTTGCCGATGGGAATGCCGACGGGATTGTTCCACGGGGTGATCAGCCCCACGACGCCGTGGGGGCGGCGGCGCGCGAGCACGTGATCGCCGACCGGCGTGGAAGCCGGATCGCGCAGGAAGACGCGGGCGGCCGACTCGATCAAGGCCGCGGCGCGGGCCACTTCGCCTTTCGCATGGGTCAGCGGCTTGCCGGTCTCGGCCACGATCGAGGACGCCAGATCATCGGCAACCGCTCGCACCGCCTCCGCCCAAGCCGCGAACAGAGCCAGCCTTTGGTTCGTGCCGGTGCCTTGCCACGCCGCGGCGGCATTGGCGGCGGCGGCGCAGGCAAGGGCGACGTCGCCCCGGGTTGCGACGGGCACCAGCGCCTGGATCTCGTTCCAGCGCGCAGGGTTGCGCTTCTCGACCCGTGCCTGATCTTCGGCCGCGGTCCATTGACCGTCCTTGAAGGCAACCGGGAGCGATTCGGCCGCAGCCTTGGCCGCCACCCAATCGCTGCCGCCCAGTCGCCGCAGCACCTCGTCGATGGGAACAAACGAGGCCGCGCGGCCGTCGAGATAGCGCCGGGTCGAAACCGCGTCCAGGGGCTCGGTCGAGGCCACGGCATCGGCGGCGATCCAGACCTCGAGGCCATGGCCGTAGGCGTCGAGCGCGGTGGCGCGAATACAGGAATGAAGGTAAACGCCGGCCACGACCACGGTATCGACGGCTTGGCGCGCGAGCGCATCGGCCAGCGCCGGACTCGCGAAGGCGCTGAAGAACGTCTTGCGGATCACCGGCTCGCCAGCCGACGGCCGAAGCGAGGCCGGCGGCTCGGCGCCCGGGGTCCCGGCGACGCATGCCCAGTAATCGGCCCGTTTCCAATGGGGCATGCGGTCGTGGCCGTCGGGCTCGACGAGGGTGTGGACATGGAAGACGGGGAGTTCGAGCGCGCGGAATCCGCGAAGCAGCTTCGCGCAACCCTCCGTGAGAACCGCGGGAGACGGATAAAGGCCGGGCCGTTCGAGAAAATCGGCCTGGACGTCCACCAGCAGCAGGGCTGGCTTCATGCCGGGGTGGCGCGCCGCGTCATTTGTTCTGCCAGCGCCTGCGCGATGCGATCGCCCATCTCGCGGGTTCCGACGACCGCGCCGCCGGGCGCCGCGATGTCGGCGGTGCGAATGCCGCTCGCCAGGGTGGACTCGACGGCGTCCTCGATCCTGGCCGCAAGCCAGTCCAATCCGAAGCTGTCGCGCAGCATCATGACCGCCGAGAGAATCTGGCCCACCGGGTTGGCCTTGCCCGTTCCCGCCAGGTCGTGGGCCGCGCCGTGACCGGTCTGATAGACGGCGAGGCCCTTGTCCCCGAAATTGCCGGAAAACGACATGCCCCGCGATCCCAGAAGAAGCGCCGCGGTATCGGATAGGATGTCGCCCAGCATGTTGGGCGCAACCACCACGTCGAAAGCCCGCGCGTTGGCGACGATCTGATAGGCGGCGTTGTCGATATCCAGCACACGAACGTCGAGGTCGAGGCTGCGGGTGCGCTCACCCAATGCGCTCTCCCACAGCTTGCTGATGGACGGCATGCCCTCGCGCTTGTTGACGACGCACAGCCGGCCGGTGCGGCTGCCCGCCAGCGCGATGCCGGCATCGAGAATCCGGACCACTTCGTCGAACCCGTACCGGAATTCATGGATGGCGACCGTCTCGCCGCCCGGTCCGATGCAGGTATCCCAGCGGCCGAGATAGATGCCGCCGACGTTCTCGCGCACCACCACGATATCGGCGCCCGAGCGGGCCTGCTGGCGCAGCGGGCCGGCGTCGGCCAGGCTGGGCGAGGGCCACAGCGGCGTGAGCTTGCAGTAAAGGCCGAAGCGCGTGCGCAGATCGTAGACGAAGCGGGCGCCGCCGGGTCCGCACAGGATCGCGCCGCCGTCGGCGAAAACCGAGGCGCAGAAATCGGCGACCTCGTCGCTCAGCGCCTTTCCGCTGCTTCGCTTGGCGGGGGCTCCGATGAGCCCGCCGGTGCGGATCTCCAGCGGCACGGACGCCTGGGCGGCGGCCGTCTTGACGACGCGAAGCGCGGCATCCATGACCTCGGGGCCGACGCCTTCGCCCGGAAGCACGCCGATGACGGGCGCGCCGGTCCGGGCCCGGGGAGAGAATCCCGGAACGGCGGCGGCAAGACTGCGGCTCAAGGGCCGGCCGGTAACGCGTCTCATCGGCATTTACGCCCGAATCTCCTTGCGCTCGTCGGTGAAGCCCCGGGCGCGGCCGGCAACGAAAATGCGGCCCGAATCGTCGACGTGGCCGAAGTCGCCGGTGTCCCAATACGCGTGCGCGTCGCCGGCGAGTCCGACAAAATTCGTTCCTTCCACGCGCACGCACAAGCGGCCGGTGGTATGCGCGGCCATCTCGCCCCCTTCGGGCCCGAGGACCCGCACCTCGACGCCGCGCAGCGGCCGTCCCACGCAGTCGGGTGCGGACATGGCCGGCGTTTCCCCATCCAAACACAAAGGCCCCGTCTCGGTCATGCCATATTGGCTTCGCACAGGACAGCCGGAAATTTCCGCGAACCGATGCGCGACCGCCGGGTCCAGCTTGAAGGAAGAGCTTACGCACCAGGCGAGCTTGGTGTTCGAAGAGTCCGACCAGAGCTCGCGGCGAGCCAACGCCTCGTAATGCGACGGCCATCCCAACAGGACACGCGCGCCGGTTTCGCGCACGAGTCCCATCACGCCTTCCGGGTCGCCACCGTCCGCTACCACCAGGGTTCCGCCGAGCTCCAGGGTCAGGAGCAGGCCGTTGATCAATCCGAATCCGTGGGAAAGAGGGGCGGTGCAGAGCACGACCGGCCGATTCTCCGTCAATGTGCGCGGCCAGCGGTCTTTCACGCGCGCCACCATGTGGCCGAGGTCCGCCACCGAGCGGAAGTGAGGCTCGGGATCGGCGGTGGTTCCGGACGTGAACAGCCAAATCCCGGCGCCGCGTTCCCCTTCCGGGGTCTCGCCACGGCTCGGGTCGACGAACGTGATTCGCGAACCGTCCTCGGCAAAGCCCGCGGCCGCCGGCGAAGGCAGCCGGCGCAGCGCCCGTTGGCGCACCGGGGCCGACCACGATTCGTCGGTCACCACCACGCGGGCATCCGCCGCCAGGCACGCCATCAGGGCGACGATCCATCCCGGCGCATCGTCCGACGGGTCGAGGAGAATGCCCTGGCCCGGCCGCAGACCCGAGTCGCGGAGGCGCCGGGTCATGCCCGCGATCAGGGCCTCGAGGTCGGCATAGGTAACGATGCCCGCGGCCGTGATCAGCGCGGGAAACGAGGGCTCGCCGGCCCAGTCCGTCACCTTGCCCAGGCTCTTGCTCATGTGTTCGCGAATGTTGCCGCCGTCGGTGGGGCCCACGGACGAGCGTCGCACGAATTGATTATTTTAGCGTAAACCATAGAGTTACAGAGGGGATTTACCGAGTCATAGGCTGTTTTGCCGGCGATTTCGGCCGCGGTCTGCCGGTCGAGCCCAGCCCCCCGGCCGGATGGTCCCGATCGTATGGTCCCAGCCCTATGGTCCCGATCGTATGGTCCACCGGCTCCTATGTTATTGTTCATGATTGTCAGGCGAGTTTCCGCACCGCGCCTTGCCCTCGCGAGCCAGGCGCCGCCGGGACCCCGTAGCTCAGTGGGATAGAGCGAGTGCCTTCTAAGCACTAGGTCGCAGGTTCGAATCCTGCCGGGGTCGCCACGCCCAGCGCGCAGCCTCACGCGTGCGGCGAGGCGGTCCCCGGTCACGGACCGAATCCTGTGCGGGGCACGGTCACGTATCTCCCGGTGATTGCGCCGGCTGATCCTGTCTTCTCAGGAAGACGAAACCGTACACCCGCAAAATATCCTTAATCTTGCTCGGCACTTCGTCCGTGAGTTGCAGGAGCCGGGCGACGGCCGCCTTGTCCCACGCAAGTAATCGCGGTTATAGTCGTATGCAGTTCACTGAGTGGCGTTCGATTAACCATGACGATACAAGAAAAACTATGACAGCGTAAGAAAATGTCTCCGTTGCAAGCCGTCCAGTTCAGGGAAATTCCGCAGCCGCGCGAAGTCGTGCCGTTGTTCGTCGACATCGACGGGACGCTCATCAAAACGGATCTTCTGTTCGAATGCTTTCTCCAGCGGCTTCGCCGCAGGCCCTGGTCCCTTCTGGCCGCGCCGCTTTGGCTGGTCCGCGGCCGGGCCGCATTCAAGAGCTGGCTGGCCGCGGGCCACGACCTCGCCCCGGCCATGCTTCCGTTCAACGGCGAATTCCTCCACTTCTTGCACGAAGAGGCGGGCAAGGGACGGACGATCATGCTCGCCAGCGCGGCCGATGCCGCGCTGGTGGGGCAGATGGCGGATCATCTGGGTTTTGTCTCGGGCGTCCTTGCGACCGATGACGGGGTGAACCTGAAGGGAGTCCGGAAACTGACGGCCATTCTCGAGCACACCGGGCGCGGGCCGTTCGATTACGCGGGAAACGATCCGGACGACGTGCCGATCTGGGCGGCGGCGCGCAAGGCGATCGTCGTCAATCCATCGCGCCGCGTGGAACGGCAGGTGCAAGGGCTGCCGAACGTAGCCGCGGTGTTCCCGGGCGGACGGTCTATCTCGCGCCTGATCGAGGCGCTGCGCCCGCACCAGTGGCTGAAGAACCTTCTGGTTTTCGTTCCCCTGCTCACCTCGATTTCTTTTCTCGATTCCGCGAGCTGGGTGAGGGCCGTCCTGGCGTTCGTGGCCTTTTCGGCAGCGGCGTCCGCGACGTACGTCTTCAACGATCTGATGGATGTGGCCGCCGACCGCCGCCATCCCAAGAAACGAGCGCGCCCCATCGCCGCAGGCGATGTTTCGGTACCGCTCGCCGGCGTCATCGCGGCGGCCCTGCTCGGCTTGAGTTTCGCGGTCGCCGCGGGTCTCGCACCGGCGTTCGTCTGGTTGCTGGCAGGCTACGTGTTGCTGGCGACCGCATACTCGTTGAAGATCAAGAGCTACGTCATTGCCGACGTGATCGCGCTCGCCGGCCTGTACTGCGTTCGGGTGCTGGCGGGGGCGGCGGCGATCGGCGTCACGATTTCATTCTGGTTGTTCGCGTTTTCGGTGTTCTTGTTCGCCAGCCTGGCGCTGGTCAAACGCGCGGCGGAATTGGTGAGTCAACAGGGGGGCGGGCTCAGCGCGTCGCCGGGACGCGACTATCGCAGCGCGGACCTGTGGATCATCGCGCCCCTGGGCACGGGCCTATCGGCAGCCGCAGTGCTGGTTCTCGCGCTCTATGTCAATGCGCCCGAGGTCGCGGGCCGTTTCGCGACGCCGGAACTGCTATGGCTCCTGCTTCCGACGGTTCTCTATTGGCTGGGACGACTCTGGATCAAGACGGCCCGCGGCGAGATGTATGACGATCCCATCGTCTTCTCGGTGCGCGACCGTGCGACCAGGGTCATCATCCCCATCGTGATCTTGATCTTCGTTGCGGCGGCGCTGTTGGACGTCCCGACGCCCGTCCGCGCCTATCTTCCCATCTAACCGGCGCTCCCGATGCCGGCCTTGGCACAGCGTGCCGCCACCGGCGCAGTGCGAGTCCCGCCGACCGCGCTCGTCACCATCCTGGCGCTCGTCGCCCTGGGGCTCGCCGCCACTCTGGCGACGGTGTGGCAGGATCACGGCGTCGACAAAGAGATGAACGTTCTGTTCGATGCCGATCCCGGCACCGGGCTACCCTGTTTCGCCCATTTCCGCCATTGGTACGGCATTCGGCATCCCGCCGTCTGTGCGCTCGTCAGCTCGACCATCCGCGTGGCGGCGGAAGCGGCCGCGGCGGCGGGGCTGGTCGCCGATCAGGAGGGTTTCCGGGAAACCGTCGCGTCCTACGTCACCCCGGCGGCAAGCGCGCTCGGCGTCGCCGCGGCAGGCGCTTTGGCCTGGGCGTCGGGGATCGGCGTGAGCGGGATTATCGTTCTTTGCGCGCTCCTCGGTCTGTCGTTCAGTCAGCTCGTTTTCGGCAGTATCCCGGAACACTTCGCGATTACGGGGCTCCTGCTGGGCCTCACGTTGCTGCTTGGGGCACGGCCTCCGCCGGCCCGGCGGTCGGACTGGTTGATTTGGATCGCGGCCGGCACGGCGGCGACAGCCGTGACCGTGACCAATCTGGTCTTCTTTTTCCTAATATTGTTTTTTTCGTTGGGCCGCTCGGGCAACGCATGGGGGGCCCTGCGGCGGGCGGTCCCAATTGGACTGCTGTGTCTGGTGATCGCCTTGTCGGTCGGCAAGATCGGCGATTTCGTCTATGGGTATTGGCACACCAGGGACATCGACAGCCTGGCGACCCACGTCACGAAATTTCTTCGGCCGGATCCGGCGCGCAATGTCCTGGCGTTTCCCCGCGCGCTCGGCGATGCCTTCGCGCCCGCGGCTCTCCGGGTCAAGGTGAACGTCACCGGCATCGAGCATCATCAGGCCCATGAGACCCAGTTCTCGCTCGAGGACGGGGAAGAAATCTGGAGGGCTCCGTTGCGAGTCGCGGGGGTGATCGCCGCCGCCATGGTCCTGGGGGCGGGGCTCGGCCTGCGCAGGAGTTTCCCCCAGCGCCATCTGATACTGGCGAGCCTATGCATCCTGGTGTTCAGCGGCGTCCTCCACGCCTTCTGGGGGGACGGCTATTTCCTGTACAGCCAACATTGGCTCATGGCCTCGCTCGTGCTGCTGTTCCCCTTGTTCGTGGAACCGCGCACGGCGCGGCCGGCAGCGATCGTCTTCGCCGTCATCGTGCCCCTGGTCGCGTACAGCAACTTCGAAGCGCTGCGGGCGATGGCCCTGCGCCTCTAGCGCCGCGGCCTATCCGCCCTCCGAGGAAGGATCGGGAAGGTTCGGGTCGCGGCGGCCGCGGCCGCCCAGGCTGCGCCCGTCGATTGCCACCGCCTTGACCAGCGCATAGACCGGAGAGCCGACCGCAAGGCCGAGCTCGGCCAAGGAGCGGGCGGTGATC
>JBAVNO010000207.1:0-5794 GCA_049691095.1 Alphaproteobacteria bacterium
TGGCGGGCAAGGAAGCCGCCGGTCCGCTCGATGTCTTCCAGAACCTCCGGCGGCAACTCGCCTTTCATCCGCGCGAGATCGCGCCTGGCCCGGTCGCGCACAAGCTCCATTGGATCGGGCCGAAAGCGCCAGCGCTTGTTCGGCGGCAATGTAGCCGCGCGCTTCACGATGTCGTCCCATTGTGCCGTGTGACCAAAGGCCTCATACGGGGCGCGTTTGCCCTTGTCGCGGTTGGCACGGCGCAACGAGACGGTCAAGTTGGCGGGGCTGTCGTCAAGCGAGTCCTGGAACGGCAGGATATGCTCGATCTCCACCTCGTCGCTGAACAGCCGTTCGATGCCGATCTGCTCGCCGGTGTAGACGCAGCGGCGGTCGAGCGGATTGTCGCCCAATTCCTCCCACAGGCGCAGGCGCAGGATGCCGTCGGTGCGGTGAGGCTGGCCGATCTCGGCGAGCTTTTCCCGCCGCGCCTCGTTCTTCTTCTTGTTCTCCGCCTGCTCCTTCTTGAGCCGGACCTTTTGCTCCTGGTTGAGCTTTAGGTCGCGGGCGAGCTCGACGACGATCTCCGCCGGATGGCCGTAGCTTTTGATCAGCTCGTTGACGAGCTTGCGAGTTTCATTGAGTCCGATATGGACGGTGGGATTGGCGATCCGGCCGAACTCGCGTTCCTCGGGCGCGGCCGCCGGGGATTTCACCTCGGCGACGTAGCGCGAGAGCGCTTGGCCGTAATAGGGCAGGGCGTCCATGATCTCGCCGGTCCGGGAGTCGGAATGATCGTAGCCGGCGCGCTCGGCCGCCTCGCTGTAATGCAGGGGCTCGCCCCGCTCGTCGGCTTGTTCCCGCATGATGGGAACGATCTTGCGCAAGGCTTTGAGGCCGACGCGGCCATATCCCTCCGGAAGGCTCACTGCGGCTGCCGCCCGCGCCTGTGGCTCGGTGAGACCCCATTCGGCGGTCGCCCTGGCGACTACGCTGCCATCCTCCGGCTCGTCCAGAAGGAACGATACGATCTCCGTCTGCTTTTCCTCGGGAAGGTCGAACCAGCGGACGCCGAAACAATCGTCGTCTGCCAGCGCCGCGGAAACGCCGTCGCCCTTGAGCTTGTCACGCCGCGCTTCCTCCAGATTGATCCGCCATTCGCCGCCCAGCCGAAGCTCTTTCCGGATGCCGGCGAAGGAAAGTTCTTTCCTACGTTTAAGCTTCTCGAACAGCTTGTCACGCTCGGCCAGTGTCAGGCAGCGCGTCTCCTGCGTCACCGGGTTTTCCAGCCGCAGATTTGCGAGTTCCTGGAGGATGCGGAATTCCTGGACGATGGGCAGCGCCAGCGGTGCACGGCTGTCGGTATGATCGAGCGCGCACTTCCCCGGATCGACCGGCCGAAGCCGCCGCTGGAAAAAAATGATACTGCGAATCTCGTCGCGCGCGGCGCGCGTCAGCTCGGGATGGAAACGTGCCTGAGCATCCCACAAAGTGTCGAACTCGTGTTCGTACATGGCGCGAGAAGCATAGAAATCGTATTCATTGCGGCCCTTGACGGCGCGCGGCCGCGAGCGCACCGGCAACATGCGCGGGATCGTTCCATCCTCGGTCCCGCGCACCGACCGTCCCTTGCGAAAATTGACGTACAAGTATTCGCCCAAGGTTCGGAAATTGCCGAGTGTCTTTTCGAGTTGCCGGATTGCGCCCTTCATGTCGGCGGTTTCCTTGGCCGCCGCATCGTCCTTTCCGCGCTCTGTCTTACGGTTGCTCTTGAACCCGCGTCGCTGGTCGAGGTGAAACAGCGCCCGGCCCAACTCGTATAGCATCAGGGCCTGATCGAGGCCGCGGGCTCGCAGTTCGTAAGGATCGAGCCCCTCCAGCTTCTTGCGCGCGGCCGGGTCGCTGGGCATGAGTTCGTGACGGACCAGCGCATCCATGACGTCGGTGCGGCGGTTCAGATACCGGTCACGGCGGCGGCGCTGGCCCCGGGCGACCCTGCGGTCGGCCGCAAGCGATGTGCCGCTTTGAGGATCCCGGCCGTCGGGGAAGATGCGGACCCCCATGCGGCGAATACCGCGCGGGCGTCCCTCCCGGTCCAGATCGAAAACACACCACCCGAGCGAGTTCGTGCCAACATCAATCCCGAGGCGATACGGCGCACGCATCGTTCCCTCCCTTGACAACCCCGGGTAATTTTGCCTGAATCAATCGGGGATTACATTGCCTTCTTAGCCGATAGGGATTCGTGGTCCCTCCGTTAACAAGCGGATGCCGCCCTCGGGCGGCTATATGCACAAAATGAAGGGGCAGGCTACGGCCTGCCCCTTTTTGGTGTTAACCAAACGTCGTGGCGGTTCCCCACCAAACACCGGTCATCAGGCTTCTTCCCGGGCGGCACAAGAGGGCGCTGGCGGGCCATCCCTGGATCTATTCGAACGAGGTGGCGATGGACCAGGCCGCCAAGGCGCTTCCGCCAGGCGAGGTCGTCACCGTCGAGGCCGCGGACGGCCGCGCCGTCGCCACCGCGTTCTTCAATCCCCACAGCCTCATCGCCGCGCGCATCCTCGCGCCCGCCGCCGGCGCGGCGGTGGACCGGATTTTCCTGGCGCACCGTTTGGAGCGTGCGCTGGCGCTGCGCGAGACGCTCTATGAGCGGCCTTTCTACCGCCTCGTCCACGCCGAATCCGATGGGTTTCCCGGTCTCGTCGTCGACCGGTTGGGCGACGTGCTGGTGTGCCAGGCCAATTCCGCCGGCATGGACCGGCTCGAAGGCGAGCTCCTGGCCGCGCTCGGCGAGGTGGTGCATCCGCGCGCGATCGTGCTGCGCAACGACAGCCCGGTGCGCGCGCTGGAAGGGCTGGACCAGCACCAGCGCGTGGCGGTGGGCGAACTTTCGCCGCCGGTCGAGATCGAAGAGAACGGCGTTCGGTTCCTGGTCGACCCGTTGGGGGGCCAGAAGACCGGCTGGTTCTTCGATCAGCGGGACAACCGGGCGTTCGTGGCGCGGCTGGCCCGCGGGCGCACCGTGCTCGACGTCTATGCCTATGTGGGCGGGTTCGGGATCGAGGCCGCCGTGGCGGGTGCGGCCCGTGTCACCGCCCTCGACCGGTCGGAGGCGGCGTTGGACCTGGCGGGGCGCGCCGCTGCGCTCAATGGCGTGGCCGAGCGGTGCACGTTCCGGCGCGCGGAGGCGTTCGAGGAACTGGAGCGGCTCGCCGCGGCGGACGAACGGTTCGGGATCGTGGTCTGCGATCCGCCCGCCTTCGTCAAATCGAAGAAGGACCTGGCCAGCGGCGCCAAGGGATACCGGAAACTCGCGCGGCTGGCCTCCGCTTTGGTCGAGCCGGGCGGGTTCCTGTTCATCGCCTCGTGCTCGCACCACATGGACGCCGCCCTCTTCGCCGAAGAGGTGCACCGCGGATTGGCGCAAGCGGGCCGCGCCGGCCGGGTGCTGCGTCAGGCCGGCGCCGGGGCCGATCACCCGGTCCATCCGTTCCTGCCCGAATCGGCATATTTGAAGGCCGAGGCGATCGCGCTGGATTGACGCGCCCGCTCAATACCAGGTGCTGGCCAGCCCGTGGAAGAAGGCGTTGGCGCCGCGCCGCAGATTCCACAGCGAATAGCCGCCTTCCTGCACGATCAGCGTCGGCACGCCGATCCCGCCCAGCCGCTCGCCGATGCGGCGCATGCCCTGGGTGCTGACCAGGAACGAGCCGGTGGGATCGCCGCGCATGATGTCGAAGCCCAGCGAGACCACCAGCCAGTCGGGCTTGAACCGGCGCACGTGCCCGAGGGCGTCGTCGAGCGTATCGAGATACGCGGTGTCGTTGACACCGGGGCGCAGCGGATAGTTGCGGTTGAAGCCGAGCCCGTCGCCTTCGCCGCGCTCGTCGGCGAATCCCGAAAAGTAGGGATAGGAATAGTTGGGATGGCCGTGGATCGAGGTGAAGGACACGTCGCTGCGCCGGTAGAAGATGTCCTGCGATCCGTTGCCGTGGTGATAATCGACGTCGATGAAGGCGACGCGGCCTTTATGAGAGAGGTGATGCGCGGCGACGGCGCCGTTGTTGAAATAGCAGAAGCCGCCGAAGGCCGCGCGCTCGGCATGGTGGCCGGGCGGCCGCATCAGCGCATAGACGAGGCGGCTTCCCCCCAGCAAGAGATCGGCCCCGGTCATGGCGCAATCCACCGCCGCGCGGGCGGCGATATAGGCCTTCGAAGTCAGCGGCGTGAAGGTATCGACGCAGAAATAGCCGGCGCGCATCTCGAATTCCTTGGGGCGCCGGTCCGGGCGGCGGATGGGAAACACCGTGGGATAGATGAGCGCGTCGGGCTTGAGGCGCGAGCAGGCGTTGGCGAGATAGGAAATGAGCCCCGGATCGTGGACCGCGCGGATCACGGATTCGCCGAAACGGCGCGGCTTGGCGAACTCGACCGGCATGTCGGAAAGGCCGCGCAGCACCGCGCTCATGCGCACCGGCCGCTCGACGTAGCCGCGCTCCCGCAGATGGTGGATCTCATGGCGTTCGCCGATCACCACCGTGAGCGGCTTGAGCCTGGCGCCTTTCTGCCGCCCCGGGGAAATCGCCTCGGGCGTCGCGTAGCGGGGCGCCCGCAGCCGCACCGGGTCGTCCCGGACCGAAAGCACGATCTCGCGGACCGTGGGATCGTCGGACGCCATCCCGGCCTTTGCGCCCAGGATTCGCGCCATCGCCTTGCGCAGCTCGGTGCGGCGCAGCGGCGCGGTGCGCTCCAGAGCGTCGAAGACGAGGAAGGTGAAATAGCCTTCGTTGGCGGGCGTCACCGTGGTCTCGTACTTCGTGCCGACGACGGGCCGCGCCCCGTAGCGTTCATAGAACTTGAGGCGCTGGCGGTTGATCAGCAGCCGTTCCTTGTCCTTGAGCAGCGCCGGATCGTCGGGCGGAACGTCGAGGAAGAGCCCGCGGGCGTCCTTGTTCATCAGCAGCTCGCGGGAGGCCTCGTAGAGCGAGTCGCCGATGCCCCGGGCGCGGCGATCGGGGTCGCTCGCGATGTAATCGAGGTATCCGAATCTGAGGTCCGGGAAGAAGAAGATGAGTGAAAAGCCCAGGATCTGCTGGCGCGCGTCCTCGGCCACCAGGATCACGGGATCGAAGTCGAGGTCGGCGCGGCTCGCGAGAAGCTTGGCGATCTTCTCGGCATAGGCCGGATCATAGGGGAACGCGCGGCGGAAGATTCTCTGCACGCCCTCGAGATGCCGGCGGTCGACTTCGGTCGCGGTATCGAACAGGCGGCGGAACCGGATCATGGCGACTCTTCCTTAGTGGCTGGGGGCGTTTCCGGCAAGGACGCCTTCCACGTCGGCGCCGCGAACACGACCGCGGCGTCGCCGGGCTTCGGTTCGAATTCGGCGTCCGCCGTGTTGAAGGCAAGCGCGCCGCCCTCGCGGATGGCGAGCACCGGCATGGCCTCGTCCTCGATCTCGATTGCGTGGCCGGGAGCGCCTTGGTCGGGAACCGTGACCACGTGGAACCGCCAGCCGGAATAGACGCGCCCCAGCAGCGCGTCGAAGGAGGCTTTGGCGCTGATCAAGCCGCGGCCGCGAAGCGCGCGGTCGATCCCCTCGGGGTCGCCGCGGTCCTCGGCCGCGAAGGCGAGCTGGAGCACCGCGCCGCGGCCGAGCTCGTGCGCGAACGTGGTGCAAGCCAACGCGTTGTAGGCGTCGTTGTCCGTGGCCGCGATCAGGTATCCGATCCCCGTGAGATCGAGGGTTTGGGCCGTCGGCTCCGACAAGACCTCGCCGTAATAGACGGGGATGCCCGCGCGGCGCGCGTCC
>JBAVNO010000208.1:0-2221 GCA_049691095.1 Alphaproteobacteria bacterium
AGCTGGCTGAGGGCAAGGCGAAAATGGCCAGGGCACGGCGACATCAACGTGATGATCGCGACGGCGCGGCGACGATAGGGCGCCGTAAACACGAATGCCCACCCTGCACTGATAGGTCGGTTTTCCCGACGCCCCCTGTTGCCGCCCTCCCCGCGCTAAGCATCGCGACATCGGCGCGATAGGCTCCCCGCGATACCGAACGCTACGAGGAACACCCCGCATAGCTGCCGTTACCGCCTCGACGTCTCCGAGGCCATGATCCACGTCGCCAAAGGGAGCCTCCTGCTGCGAAGGATCAGCCATCGACGCAATTCTCAAACGGACTCTAAGGCCGTACAGCCGTAAAGCGAGCGTGGACCCCCGGGCGCGGCGGCAGAGGCTTTTGTTTCGAAATCCTATTTTCGTTGCCGATTCCGCGCGCAGAAATCCGGGACCACGTCGCTCTTCCAGTATCTGCGCGCCTATCCCGGCGTCTTCATCCCGCCGGAAAGGGCACCGCGCTTTTTCGACGGTGACTTGCCAACAAATCAAGCCCGATTTCAGGCATACCTAAAACGGTTCTCCCGCCGGGACCTAGGGCAGAGCTTTGGGGAACCGTCAGTCCGCACTGTATGGCGGACGGGCGTGCGGTATCGGGCAGGCCGGGAATACGGTTTGGGCGCGACCGGCTGCGCCCAGTCACCTCTGTCGCGAGAGAGTGGCGACGATCACAGTCCGTTCCCCGGCGGTTAGGGCGACGACCCAGCCGCCCACCGCATACAGCGACAGCACCACGAGACAAGCGGCGGCCTTGACCGACACGCCGAATGAAAGCGTGGCCAGCCCGAATATGGCGAGTGCGAATCCAACGCCTATAGTAAGCCGCAGAAGATCCTTGGCGCCGAGCCCGGTCAGCCTCTCCGCAACCCAGAACAGGATGACGCCGTTGAACATGACGCGTGCGGTCCAACCGATCGCCGTGCCTTCGATTCCGAATTCCCGGGTGAGCCACCAAATGATCGGAACGAGAAACGGCAGCTCCGCAATATGAAGCTTTCCCGTGATGTCCGCCCGCCCGCATCCCTGCACAAGGGCAAAGGCAATCTGCGCGAGACTGTTGCAGAACACGCCGATGGCCAGCCACTGCAGAACCGTCGCGCCATGGTCCGCGAAGTCGGGTCCCAGCCAGAACGTGAGACCTTCCCTCGCAAACGCGACCAGCAGGAGTATGACGGGAAACAGGCCGAGGAATGTATATTTCACGCCCCGCGCGTAGAGCAATTTGAGCCTCTCCGGGGCACTCTGAAGCGTCGTGGCGAAGGCCGGGAACAGGACGCTGGCCAGCGCGCCCGGAATGATCCAAAGCCGCGTGACCATCTCGAGCGAGGTCCCGTAATACGCGACCGCCGCCGCCGATACGATGGCGGCGATCAAGAAGCGGTCCATGTATGTGATGAACGGCGCCGCGATGTTCGATACGGTGAGCCAGCCCGCGAAACTCAAAAGTGGCCGGACGGCGCGCCATCGAAACGCCAGACGGCCGCGAAGCGCTGGGATGACTGTCGTGCAATACCACAGGTTCAGCATCGCGGCGGCGACGCGGCCAAGCGCCAACGCGGCGACCGCCATATCCAGGCGGTGCGACAGCGGCAGCACTGCCAGGGGCAGGAGGAAAGCGGCCGTTCCCGCCAACAGCCGAACCCTGCCGGTCAGGTCGAAACGCTGGAACGCCTCCAATACACCACGCAGCCCGGTACTGCAGATCACAATCGGAAGTGACGCCGCAAGGATCAACAGGCTGCGAAACGTTTCGTCTTCCAGCGGTGCCGGAATTTCCAGCACCCCGCGGGCCAGCCAGGGCGCTGCCAGCGACAGGCAGACCGCGCCAATCGCCCCCAGGCCTAGCATCAAGACCAGCGCCGTCCAGATCGTTTCCGGCAAATCCTGGATTTTTTCCTGTCCCAGCCGGTCCGCGATCAATTTCGTAAGCGCCCGGCCCAGGCCCATGTCGAACACACCCGCATAGCCGATGATCGCGAGCGCCAGGGTCAGAATGCCGAATCGGTCCGTGCCCAGGCCATGAACGAGTGGGGGCACCGCCGCTAGGGCGACGACGATCGGAATCCCCTGCGCGAAGAGATTCCATATGGTGCCCCGCGCCAGCGTCCTGCTGCTCAGGAGATGGCCCGCACTGGTCCGTCGGTCGTGTGAGATGCTCATGGAGGAGCGCGGGTCCCAAAAC
>JBAVNO010000209.1:0-1630 GCA_049691095.1 Alphaproteobacteria bacterium
CTTCTCGTACTTCAAGCACGTGGGACCGGATTTCAAGGCCGACATGACGCTCCTGTCGGCCAGCCCCGTCGTGCGAAAATGGTGGCAACTGACCGAGGCGTGCCAGATGCCCCTGCCCACCGCCGACCCGGGCGACTGGTGGACGCACCTACCGGAGATTTTTCACGTCGATTGAGGGAGGAAGAGATTTCGGATTTTGGATCACTACTGTCCGGTTAGAAGTCGAATAACGACAACTGGTTACGATTCTCACTCTCATCGAGAGTGGTGTATTCATGCGAAAAGGCCTGCAAAAGCGGCGTTTTCTCGAAAAGGGTGAGGCTCAGAATTTGCAGGATTTCGCCCAGGCTCCGCGGGAGGTTCAGTTCCTTTTTGACGATGGCCACGAGGACGTAGACGCACACGGCGATCCAGACCTGGGTCTTCACGGCGTTGATCGACGTGCCGTAGAACGCCTTGATGCGCAGGTATTGCTTGATCCATTTGAAGAACAGTTCGACCTGCCAGCGGCACTTGTACAACCGCGCGATGGTCAGCGCCGGCAGGGAGAAGTTGTTGGTCAGGAACACGAACCGCTTCTCGATGTCGGCCGCGTAGTACGCGATGCGGCGGAGCGGATCGGGGTACAGCAGCGCGGTCCTGGGGCCGGCCAGTCGGATGGTGGTGTCGCTGCGCAGGCCCGTGGACTTGTCGACGGGCCGCGAGACGCAACGCCTGAAGTCCAGGTCGCGTTTGGCGCGGATGACGAAGAAGGCCAGCGCCTGCGCCAGGCCGTAGAGCCGCGCGAAATCGGTGTAGCCGCGGTCGACGATGTAGAACGCGCCGGCCTCGACGGGCAGGAGGTCGAGGGCCGGCACATCGGCCATGCGACCGCCGGAAATGTGGATAAAACAAGGGATATTGCCGCGCAGGTCCAGGAGCGTGTGGAGTTTGACGGCGCTCTTGTGACGCCGGAACTGCGCCCAGGGAAAGAGCGACAGGCACAGGTCGATGGTCGTCGAGTCGAAGGCGTAGGCCGCCGCCTCCAGGTCGACGGCAAACGCCTCGGTAGCATACAGCCGCCGCGCTTGGGCGATGAGTGCGGCCGCCAGGTCGGCGTAGATGCGCCAGTCGCGGACCTCGTTGGCGTCGGCGAGGGTGCTCTTGGCGATCCGCCCCCGGAGGCCCGCGTGATACAGTTTGCTCCGCATGGCGCGAAGGCAGATCATGATGTCGCGCAGGCTGTCGCGGTAGGTCAACTGGGCGAAGGCCATGCACAGGAACTGGTCGAGGCAGGTGAAGGTGCGGACCCGCCGATCGCCGTCGTAGCGTTGGACGCACCGGCGAAACTCGTGCGCCGGCAGGAAGTCCATCAGTTGGGCGAACACGATGCGTCCGGCGTTCATGGGCTGATCCTTTCCAGCAAGGGCCGGAAGAATCATGCCCGAAATGCCAGGGCAAATTGAAATCGAAAATGGCCGCCATGCGACGTAACCTTATCTTATTGAAACACATACAGCAAAAGTCAAAATCCTTAACCGGACAGTAGTGGTTCCTGATGCAGCATTATGGCGTTCCCACGAGACTCTTGGACTGGTCTGAAAGTCCGCTCATGGCGCTGTTCTTTGCCGTCACCTCCGCACCCCATGAC
>JBAVNO010000210.1:0-12500 GCA_049691095.1 Alphaproteobacteria bacterium
CCACGCGGCCGTGAACGGTGCGACGCCACCCGAAGAGGAACCGGCCTCGGAGGAGGCGCCGCTTCCCGATGTGATCGTGAACGAGGACGTGGCCGGGCTTCCCGCCGCGCCCGATATGGAGCGCTCCTCCCAGGCGCAGGTTTTCGGCAAGACCAACACCAACGCCCGCATCGTCATTCGTGCCAATGCCGACAGCTGGGTGCAGGTGCGCGACGGGCAAGGGCAGCTGGTGCTCACCCGCATGCTGCGGGCGGGCGACTCCTATCGCGTCCCGAACCAGCCCGGGCTGTCGCTTCTGACCGGCAACGCCGGGGCATTGGAAATCTTCGTCGACGGACATAAGGTGCCGCCCATCGGCCCCGGCGGCGCGATCCGCCGCGACGTGGCGCTCGATGCCGATCGTCTGCTGAACGGAACCGCCATCGACTATTGATCGCGCGGCGCTCCAAGGCGCGAAAAGGCGCCCGCCGCCGGCCTTCGGCCAAGCAGAGCGGCCCTACACGGCGCAGGGCCAATCGTCGCAGGACCGGGCGCATTCAGCGCCGCCCTTTAGGCGGAGGGCGAATTGGGATATAACAGCCCTCGATTTCGCCCCAGGAAGCGAGCTTTTCATGAGCGTTAGGCCGTACCGCGATATCGCCCGGCGCAAGTGCCGGCAGATTCATGTCGGTTCCGTCGCCGTCGGCGGCGACGCCCCCATCAGCGTCCAGTCGATGACCAACACGCTGACCGCCGACGCGCCGGGCACCATCGAGCAGATCCGCCGCCTCGAGGCGGCGGGCGCCGATATCGTGCGGGTCTCGTGCCCGGACGAAGAGTCGACCGCGGCGCTCCGCCAGATCGTCGAGTCGGTCTCGGTTCCGATCGTGGCCGACATCCATTTCCACTACAAACGCGCCCTCGAGGCCGCCGCGGCCGGAGCCGCGTGCCTGCGCATCAATCCGGGCAACATCGGCGACTCAGCGCGCGTGCGCGACGTGGTCCAGGCGGCCAAAGACCACGGCTGCTCGATGCGCATCGGGGTGAACGCCGGCAGCCTGGAGCGCGACCTCCTGGAGCGCTATGGCGAGCCCTGCCCCGAGGCGATGGTCGAAAGCGCGCTCGATCACGCGCGCATCCTGGAAGACAACGACTTCTTCGAGTTCAAGATCAGCGTCAAGGCCTCGGACGTGTTCCTGGCCGTCGCCGCCTATCAGGGACTGGCCGAGGCCTGCGACTACCCGCTGCACATCGGCATCACCGAGGCCGGCGGCCTGCGCACCGGCACGGTCAAGTCGTCGATCGGTCTCGGCATGCTTCTGTGGTCCGGGATCGGCGACACCGTCCGCGTGTCGCTCTCGGCCGACCCGGTCGAAGAGGTCAAGGCCGGATTCGAGATGCTGAAGGCGCTGGGCCTGCGCCACCGCGGCGTCAACGTCATCGCCTGTCCGTCTTGCGCGCGCCAGCAGTTCGACGTCATCAAGACCGTCGAGAGGCTGGAAGAAAGACTCGCCCACATCACGACGCCGATGACGGTTTCCATCATCGGCTGCGTCGTGAACGGGCCCGGCGAGGCGCGCGAAACCGACATCGGGCTCACCGGCGGCGGGAACAACACCCACATGGTCTATCTCGCCGGCAGCCCCGACCACCGTCTCAAGGACGCCGATATCGTCGATCACGTGGTCGAGCTGGTGGAGAAGAAAGCCGCCGAGATCGAGAAGGCGAAGGCGGACGAGGGCCAGCCTGCGTCGCAGGAACTTTCCGCCGCCGCTTCGTAACGCCGGGGCAGGAGGAAAGGTGTCCTCTTTGCAGCCGGTCCGCGGAACCCACGACATTCTTCCCGAGGCCAGCCGCCGCCACGCCCATGTCGTGGCCACGGCCAGGGCCATCGCGGAGCGGTACGGCTACGGGGAGATCGCGACCCCGATCTTCGAATTCACCGAAATCTTCAAGCGCACGCTGGGCGACACCTCCGACATCGTGGTCAAGGAGATGTACAGCTTCCAGGACCGCGGCGGCGACGACATCACGCTGCGGCCCGAAGGCACCGCCGGGATCGCCCGCGCGGTCATCTCGGGCGGCCTCGCGCAGGACCTGCCGCTCAAGTATTTCTACGCCGGCCCCATGTTCCGCTACGAGCGGCCGCAGAAGGGCCGGCTTCGCCAATTCCATCAATTCGGGGTCGAGCTCATCGGCATCGCGGCGCCCCAGGCCGACATCGAGGTGATCGCGCTCGCGGCCCATACGCTGCAAAGCCTGAACGTGCTGGACAAGACGGTGCTCGAGCTCAATACGCTGGGCGACAAGGAGAGCCGGGACGCCTACCGCGAGGTGCTGGTGGGATATCTGGCCGACCACCACGCGCATCTGTCCGAGGACAGCCGGATGCGGCTCCAGCGCAATCCCCTGCGCGTACTCGATTCCAAGGACCTGGGCGACATCGGCATCGTGGCCGGGGCGCCGCTGTTCCCCGACTACCTGACCCAGGCGGCGCGCGAGTTCTTCGCCACCGTGTGCGCGGGGCTGGACAGCCTCGGCATCGCGTACCGGATCAATCCGCGGCTGGTGCGCGGCCTGGATTACTACTGCCACACCGCCTTCGAGTTCACCACCGATGCGCTTGGGGCGCAGGGGACCGTGCTTGCGGGCGGGCGCTATGACGGGCTCATCGCCGCCATGGGCGGCCGCGACACGCCCGGAATCGGCTGGGCGGCGGGCGTCGAGCGGCTCGCCATGCTGGTGAACGAAGCCCCGCCGGCGCCCCGGCCCATCGCGGTGGTGCCCGCCGGCGAGGCGATGCACGAGCTCGCGCTTCGCGTAACCCAGGACTTGCGCCGCGCCGGCTTTGCGGCCGATCTTGGGTACAGCGGCAACATGGGCAAGCGCATGAAGCGCGCCAACAAGATTCAAGCGCGGGCGGCGGTGATTCTGGGCGAGGACGAGCTCTCGCGCGGCGCGGCGACGGTGCGCGATCTCGATTCGGGCGAGGAACAAGAAGTGCCGCTGGCGGCGCTCAAGGACCGCCTCGTGCGGTTCCGGTAGCCGGCCATGGCGGATGCGGCGCATCGGGTGGACGACATCGTCCTGGTCGGCACCAGCCACCGGTCGAGCACCCTGTCGTTCCGCGAAGGCCTCGGACTCGATGACGCCGCGTTGCCCGGCGTGATCGAACGCCTGCGGGCGTCGGGGTGCACCGAGGCCCTGATTCTGGCGACGCCGGAGCGCCTCGAGATCCTGGCGGTCCACGACCGGCCGCCGGAGGCCGTCGACCGCATCCGCGCGCTGCTGCTGGAGCGCTCGGGCGGCGGCTTCGAGCCGTCGGCGCGCTTTCACGCCTTCCGCGGGGCCGAGGCGGTGCGGCACCTGTTTCACATCGGCGCCGGGATGGAAAGCGTGGTCCCCGGCGATCCCCAGGCAGCGATCGCGCTGCGCAAGGCGCAGGAAACCTCGCGCCGCCACGGCGTGATGGGCCCCACGCTGGCGCCGCTGGTGACCCAAGCGCTGTCCGCGGCCGAGCGCATCGGCGCCGACACGGGGCTTTCCGCCCGCCCCGCCTCGATCGCGGCCGCGGCCGTCGAGCTCGCCCGCGACATCCACGGCGATCTGGCGCGTGTCCGCGCGCTGGTGCTGGGCGCGGGCGAGATGGGCGAGATTCTGATCGAGGCACTGTTTTCGGCGGGCCTCGGAGAAGCGGTGTTTACCGGCCGGTCGGCGACCAGGCTGGAGCGGATCGCACGGCGCCTGCGATGCCCGATGGTTCCGCTGGATTCCCTTGACCACGCCCTGGAGAGCGCCGATATCGTCATTGCCTCCCAAGGCAGCAGCCCGGCGACGATCACGGCTCCCCGGATGGAAGCAGTGTTGAAGCGCCGGCGGCGGCGCCCGGTGTTCCTGATCGATGCCGCCATCCCCGGCGACATCGATCGCGGCGTAAACGATTTGGACGGCGCCTTCCTTTACGATATCGGCGACCTCGAGCGGTTCGTGATGGAACGCGGGGCCGCGCGCGCCGAGGCCGCGAGAACCGCCCACGAGCGCGTGGACCAGGCCGTCGCGGCCTTCCTGCACGAGGCGTCGCCCGCCGGTGCGACGCAGGGGGCGGCGCCGAAGGCGGAGCTCCGGGAGCGGCTCGAAGAGATGCGCCAAGCCGCCCTTCGCGATGCCGGCAACGACCCCGCGGCCGCCACCCGGCTGCTGGTGGAGCGGCTCGCCCGCGAGCTCGAGTCCGGCGGGCGGCACGATAAAGAGAGCTGAGCGGCGGCGCGGCCGCACGCCCGCGTCGACGCCGCAAGGTGACGGAGAAACACGCACGTGAATCTCGACGAAAAACTTGGCCGCGTCGTGGCGCGCTACGACGAGCTGGCCCGTGCGCTGGCCGCCGAGGGCGCCATGAAGCCCCAGGAGCGCGTGCGCCTGGCCAAGGAATATTCGGATCTGACGCCCATCGCCCAAAGCATCCAGGCCCTGCGCAAGAGACGCACCGAGATCGCCGACCTCGAATCGATCATCAACGATCCCGGCTCGGACCGGGAGATGCGCGAGCTGGCCGAGGCGGAGCGGCAGGAGCTCAAGGAGCAGATCCCGGAGCTCGAAAAGCAGGTCAAGATTCAGCTTCTGCCCAAGGACGAGGCCGATACGAAGAACGCCATCATCGAGGTCCGGGCGGGCACCGGCGGCGAGGAGGCGGGGCTGTTCGCGTCCGAATTGTTCCGCATGTATCAGCGCTACGCCGATCAACGGGGCTGGAAATTCGAGCTCATGCATCTCAACGAGACGGGGATCGGCGGCTACAAGGAGGCCATCGCCTCGGTGTCGGGGCGGGACGTGTTCGCACGGCTCAAGTTCGAGACCGGCGTCCACCGCGTGCAGCGCGTGCCGGCAACCGAATCGAGCGGGCGGATCCACACCTCGGCGGCGACCGTGGCCGTGCTGCCGGAGGCCGAGGAACTCGACGTCGTCGTCGAGGACAAGGACCTGCGCATCGACGTCTTCCGCTCCAGCGGCCCCGGGGGTCAGTCGGTCAATACCACGGACAGCGCGGTTCGGATCACGCACCTTCCGTCCGGAATCGTGGTCAGTTGCCAGGACGAGAAGTCGCAGCACAAGAACAAGGCCAAGGGGATGAAGATTCTGCGCGCGCGCCTGTACGAAGCGGAGCGCGAGCGGCGCGACGCCGAACGCGCCGCGCAGCGGCGAAGCCAGGTCGGCACCGGCGACAGATCCGAGCGCATCCGGACCTATAACTTCCCGCAGGGCCGGGTCACCGACCACCGCATCAACCTCACGCTCTACAAGCTGGACAAGGTGCTCGCAGGCGAGGCGCTGGACGAGCTCATCGACGCCCTGACCTCCGAGGATCAGGCGGCTCGCCTGGGGGATTTGGCGTGACCCGCGCTCCCTCGAGACGCGAACGGCGCGGCGTGACGCCGGCCGACATCGCCAAGGCTCTCGACGCGGCCACCAAACGTCTGGCCGGCGCGGGCGTTCCCGAGGCGCGGCGCGATGCGCGGCTTCTGATCGCGCATGCGCTGGGCGTTCGGCCCGAAGTGGTGCTGGCCCGCCCGGAGCGCCGGTTGACCGCCGCCCAAGCGGCGCGGCTGCGCGGGCTGGTGGACAAACGCGCGGAAAGGCGGCCCATAGCCCAGATCTTGGGCGAGCGCGAATTCTGGAGCCTGCCGTTCCAGGTCACCGCCGACACCCTCGATCCGCGTCCGGATTCGGAAACCGTGATCGAGGCGGCGCTGGCCGACATCCCCAATCATTACCAGCGCGTGCGCGTGCTCGATCTCGGCACCGGCACGGGCTGCCTGCTGCTGGCGCTGTTGAGCGAGCTGCCGCGCGGCGTGGGCATCGGCGTCGATATCAGCGAGGCCGCGCTCAAGGTGGCGCGAACCAACGCCGCCGCGCTGGGGCTCTCGCGGCGGGTGTCGTTCGTGTGCACGAGCTGGGGCGAAGGACTGTCGGGCGCGTTCGACCTGATCGTCTCCAACCCGCCCTACGTTCGGGAGTCCGAATTCGCGAGTCTCTCGCCCGAGATTGCCGTCCATGAACCGCGCATCGCTCTGAGCGGGGGCGCCGACGGGCTCGACAGCTATCGGGCGCTCACGCCCGTGATCGCCCGGCTGCTTGGCCCCAACGGCAAGGCGGTGGTCGAGGTGGGCGCCGGTCAGGCCGGGCCGGTCCGCGCCATACTCCAGTCCGCGGGGATGGTCTGGGTGTCGGCACCCCGCGATCTTGCGGGCAAGGAGCGGTGCGTGGTGATCCGGCGCTCGGAGGGGCCCCCGCGCCCGGGTTCCGGTTAGGGCTGGGGAATCTCGCTTCGGGGACAAAAAAAGCTTGGACAGAGGGGGATTTATGACTATTTTCCATTATCAAGACTGTCGATCCGCGCGATTGCGGAGGCGGTCTGCACTCCCCCCAAAACGCTCTCGGGGCGCCGTCAGAACGGCGCGGTCAGGTGGGTCGTTGCGCAGAGCGCAGATGCGTGGGGCAGGGGATTTTTTGACGCAACAAAGTCGATGATGTGATGAAACCGGGTCCGAACTCCAAACGTTCGCGCGGCCGCGGCAACCCGCGTAAACCGAACAATCCCCGCAACCAGACGTTCGAAAGCGCTGGCCCTGAAGTCCGGGTCCGCGGCACCGTAAACCAGGTGCTCGAAAAATACCTGGCGCTGGCCCGCGACGCCTCGTCCTCGGGCGACTACATCGCCGCCGAGAACTACTTCCAGCACGCGGAGCACTACTTCCGCATCCTGAACGCGAATGGGGGCGGTTTTCAGGGCCAGGGGCCCCAAGGCGCCCATCCCCAAGGTTCCCACCAGCAAGGCCCGCACCCCCAGGGCTCCCACCAGCAAGGCCCGCAGAGATTCCGCGGCCAGCCCGGCCACCAGCAGCCGCGCGGCAATGGCGAGCCGGTGCGTCCCAATGCCGGGCAAGGCGGCGTCGCACCCGCGGTTACTACGCCCCACGGGCCGAACGGCGGGGCATCTCCGGCTCCGGTCGCAGGCGAGGTCGGGGTGGAGGATGTCTCCGACGCCGGTCCCGTCGATCCCAACGACGTATCGGACATCTAACGGCCAGCATCTGACCGCCAACGCCTGAAGACGGCCGGCCGATCCCCGATCGAGGCCGCGCAGGCGCCCGTGCGCCGGCGCAAACGGCCCAATCTGGCCGGATACCGCTCTAGGTCACAGGAACCGCGCCGCGAGATCGGCGGTCGTTTCGACGCCCAAGCGCTCGAAGGTGTCCGCCAGCCAGTCGTCGGCGCGCTCGCGTCCGAGATCGCGAAGCTCGGCCACGAATTCCCATTCCGGATGAAGGGCGCTCGAGGCGCCGTGCGCCGCCAGCGCATCGTCGGCGTCGATGTGATGGATGCGGACCTGCCGCAACCGGTGGGCCAGCGATCCTTGGGTGACGTCGGCATCCTTGATGGCGTCCTGCATCCACGCGATCGACTGGATCTCGCGGATGAGGGGGGCGTTGAACACGATGTGGTTCAACCGGCCGCGGATGTCCCGGGCCGTGACCGGCACTTCGGGATGATGGGCCGGCGTCGCCTGCACCACCACGATGTCGGCGCTGCTGACCTCGGATACCAGCGGCAGAATGGCCGGGTTGGACGTGAATCCGCCGTCCCAAAAATGGTCGTCGCCGATCTGGACCGCCTGGTGCACGGACGGCAGGCAGGCCGAGGCCAGCAGCACGTCGGCGGACATTTCCTCGGTGCGGAACACGCGCACCTTGCCGGTGCGGACATTGGTGGCCGAGACGAAGAGCCGCACCGGGCTGTGCAAGCGCAGGCGCTCGAAATCGATCAGCTCCTCCAGAAGGTCGCGCAAGGGATTCATCGCGAACGGGTTCATCTGGTAGGGCGAGAACACCCGCGTGACGAGGTCGAACAACATCTGCCCCGCCGACCAGTCGGCGGTCCACCCCGCCGCCATGCGCTCCATGGGTGTGGCGCGCAGCGGACTGAAATGGCTGAGCGTCGCGAGGCGGCGCCAGAAACGATCCAACAGCGCCCGCGCGCCCTCGGCGCCGCCGTCGATGGCGCCATAGGCGAGCAGGGCGGCGTTGATGGCGCCGGCGCTGGCCCCGCTCACCCCCTCGATGACGATCCGCTCGTCTTCCAGCAGGCGGTCGAGGATGCCCCAGGTGAAGGCGCCGTGCGCGCCGCCGCCCTGGAGCGCGAGATTGATGACCTTAGTGGGCGACGGTTCCCTCCTCCGCCGTGGGGCGCGAGCGCGCCGCTTGGGCGCCCTCGAGGCCGGGACGGAGACCGGGCCAGAGGTGGGCACCGAGTCTGCCTGGGCCGGGCCCGCGCGCCCTTGGCCCGTCGTCGAATCAGGGGTCGAATCGGGTGCAAAGAAGGCGTCTCGCGCGGACTCTCCGATCGGCCCAGGAACGGCAAGGCCGCCGTCGCGCCGGGGTGCGCGCCGCAACAGGTGGGCGAGGCGGCCGAACAGGCCGGAGAACAAGCCTCCGGCCCGATGTTGGGAGCACTCCATGGGGGTCACTCGATCCATTTTTTGCACCGCACAATAATTTATGGAAAGAGAATCAGGATACAATGGTTAAAATTTGTGCAACGCAGTATAAGCAAACCAGGGCCGGAGGGCTCTCGCGGGCCTTTGGCAGGCCCGGCATGACCCGCCGGCGGTCTGGAAAGGTGAGTCCGTACGAGAACTTACCGGCGGTTCCCCGGCGGTTTCTCGGCGGTTCCGGGCACCCTTGAGGGTTGGCCCAATCGCGGCCATATACTGGCGGACCGAGTAGAATGCGGGTGCCGTCAGGGCCCGCGATTTGAAACCCGCCTATCCAGGGGGCCAAGACATGGATTTCGAGAAGTTCACCGAGCGCTCTCGCGGCTTCATCCAAGCGGCGCAGGGTTTGGCGCTGCGCCGGAACAACCAGCAGCTCTCGCCGCTTCACCTCCTCAAGGTTCTGCTCGACGACAAGGAAGGGCTTGCCGCCAATCTCATCCGCGCCGCGGGCGGCGATCCGTCGCAGGCGTTGCAGCGCGCCGAGGCCGAGCTGGAGAAACTGCCCCGGGTCGAGGGGCCCGGCGCGGGCCAGATGTATCTCGGGCCCGAAACCGCCCGAATCTTCGATACCGCCCAACAGCTGGCCGCAAAGGCAGGCGACAGCTTCGTCACCGCCGAGCGCCTGTTGCTCGCGCTGGCCATGGCGACGGGAACCGCGGCCGCCGAGGCGCTGAAGCAATCGGGCGTCACGCCGCAATCGCTCAATCACGCCATCGACGACATCCGCAAGGGCCGCACCGCCCAGACGGCGAGCGCGGAGGAAGGGTATGACGCGCTCAAGAAATATGCCCGCGACCTGACCGCGGCGGCGCGCGACGGCAAGATCGATCCGGTGATCGGGCGCGACGAGGAAATCCGCCGCACGATCCAAGTCCTCTCCCGGCGCACCAAGAACAATCCGGTCCTGATCGGCGAGCCGGGCGTCGGCAAGACCGCCATCGTCGAAGGGCTGGCGCAGCGAATCGTCAACGGCGACGTGCCCGAGGGTCTGAAACAGAGGCGCCTTCTGGCGCTCGATCTCGGCGCGCTGGTGGCGGGCGCCAAATTCCGCGGCGAATTCGAAGAGCGCCTCAAGGCCGTCTTGTCCGAGATCACCGCCGCTGCGGGCGAGGTCATCCTGTTCATCGACGAGTTGCACACGCTGGTCGGCGCCGGCAAGGCGGAAGGCGCGATGGACGCCTCCAACATGCTCAAGCCCGCGCTCGCCCGCGGCGAACTCCATTGCGTCGGCGCGACCACGCTCGACGAGTACCGCAAGCACGTGGAGAAGGACGCCGCGCTGGCCCGCCGTTTCCAGCCGGTCTTCGTGTCCGAACCGTCGGTCGAGGAAACGATCTCGATCCTGCGCGGCCTCAAGGAGAAATACGAGGTCCATCACGGCGTGCGCATCACCGACGGCGCCATCGTCGCCGCCGCGACCATGTCCAACCGCTACATCACCGACCGCTTCCTGCCCGACAAGGCCATCGACCTCATCGACGAGGCGGGCAGCCGGCTGCGCATGGAAGTCGATTCGAAGCCCGAAGAGATCGACGAGCTCGACCGGAGGATCATCCAGCTCAAGATCGAGCGCGAGGCCCTGAAGAAGGAAAGCGACGCCGCCTCGAAGGAGCGGCTGTCGAAGCTTGTGGACGAGCTCGAGGAGCTGGAGAGCCGCTCCGGCGCGCTCACCAAGGAATGGCAGGCGGAGAAGGAGGAGCTGACCTCGGCGCAGAAATTGAAGGAGCGCCTCGAGGAGGCCCGCCATGAGCTCGAGGTGGTGCAACGCAAGGGCGACCTGACCCGCGCCGGCGAGATCATGTACGGCATCATTCCCGAGATCGAAAAGAAGCTCGAAAAGGCCCAGGCCGGTTCGCGTCACCGCATGCTGAACGAGGAGGTGACGGACGAGGACATCGCCGCCGTGGTGTCGCGGTGGACCGGGGTGCCGGTCGAAAGGATGATGGCGAGCGAGCGCGAGAAGCTCGTGCACATGGAAGAGGCGCTGCGCAAGCGCGTGATCGGACAGAACGACGCCGTCGTGGCGGTCAGCAACGCGGTGCGCCGCGCCCGCGCCGGGCTTCAGGACCCCAACCGGCCGATCGGCTCGTTCCTGTTCCTGGGACCGACCGGGGTGGGCAAGACCGAGCTCACCAAGGCCCTGGCGGAGTTCCTGTTCGACGACGACCAGGCCATGGTCCGCATCGACATGTCGGAATACATGGAGAAGCACAGCGTGGCGCGGCTGATCGGCGCGCCTCCGGGCTATGTCGGCTACGAGGAGGGCGGCGCGCTGACCGAGGCCGTGCGCCGGCGCCCCTATCAGGTCGTCCTCTTCGACGAGGTGGAGAAGGCCCACCCCGACGTGTTCAACGTGCTGCTCCAGGTGCTGGACGACGGACGGCTGACCGACGGCCAGGGGCGGACCGTGGATTTCCGCAACACCCTCATCGTGCTGACCTCGAATCTGGGAAGCGAGGTCCTGGCCGGCCTTCCCGAAGGCGTGGAAAGCGCGTCGGCGCGCGATCAGGTGATGGAAGCGGTGCGCGGGGCGTTCCGTCCCGAATTCCTGAACCGGCTCGACGAGATCCTGCTGTTCCATCGCTTGACGCGCAAGGACATGACCGGGATCGTCGACATCCAACTCGCCAAGCTCGCCAAGCTCCTGGAGCAGCGCAGCATCACGCTCAAGCTCGATAAGGCGGCAAGAGCCTGGCTTGCCGAGGCCGGCTACGACCCGGTCTACGGCGCGCGTCCGCTGAAGCGCATCATCCAGCGTTCGCTTCAGAACCCGATCGCCGGCCTCATCCTGGAGGGAAAGATCCGCGACGGCGAAACGGTGCGCATCACCGCCGACGACAAGGGGCTGGTCATCAACGGCGTGAAGGCCGAAGCCGCCTGATAAAGGGGATCCGACCGCACGGCCGCGCCCCTAGAGTCAAACCGCCGGCCTAAGAGCCGGCGGGTTCCCCCGGAGATGCAGCGTGTCGCGTTATTTGGAGTTGCTGGCGACCTTGGTTGCGGCGGCCAGCTGGGCCACCGTGCTGTCGACTTTCGCCTTGGCCAGCATGAACTCGTTGAGCGGTTTGCCGGTGAGCTTCTTTCCGGTGGGCAGGTTGACGCTCAGCGGATTGACCTTCTGATCGCGGCGGATGACTTCGAAATGAAGGTGCGGGCCGGTGGCGAGCCCCGTGGCGCCCACGAATCCGATGACATCGCCTTGTTTTACGCGCGAGCCGGGATGCAGGCCGTTGCCGAATCGGCTGAGGTGCGCATAAGCGGTGCGGAACTCGGAATCGTGCCGGATCTCGACGTAATTGCCGTAGCCCTTGTACCGGCGCGCCATCACCACGACGCCGCTGCCGGCTGCCATGATGGGCGTTCCCTTGGGGGCGGCGAAATCGACGCCGCGATGCATGCGCGAATAGCCGAGGATCGGGTGCTTGCGCTGACCGAAGCCGGACGAGAGCCGCGCGCCGTCCACCGGCGTGCGCATGAGGGCCTTGTGAACGCTTTCGCCGCGGGCGTTGAAGAAATCGGTGTCGCCGTCCTTGGTGGTGTAGAGATACAGGGGCAGGTGGTTGCCGCTCAGCACCATCTCGGCATAAAGCACGCGGCCGGTTTCGATGATCTCGCCGTCCTCGTTGACTTGGCTCTCGAACAACACGTCGAACGTGTCGCCGGGCTGAATGTCGCGCTGGAAATCGACGTCGTACGAGAAGGCGTGGATCATCTCCGCCAGCACCTTCGACGGGATTCCCGCCGACTGCGCGGCATCGAACAGGCTCGTGCTGATCGTCCCGGCGGCGTGCACGGTCTTGGCGGACACGCGCTTGTGAACCTCGACCGGCGAGAAGCCGCCTTCGCGGCCGCGCTCCGCGCCCACCTCGCGACGGGCATCGGGCTGAATGCGCAGCGCGACCAGATTGCCCGCCGGCTTGGGCGCCGCGGATTTCTTGGCCGGTCGCTTCGCGTCGTCGGCCGCCGTGGCGGC
>JBAVNO010000211.1:0-3345 GCA_049691095.1 Alphaproteobacteria bacterium
AGCTCGATCAGCCGGGCGCGGGCATCGGCGCGGTTGCGCTCCTGGGTGCGGAAGCGTTCGGCGCGAAGGACCAGGACGCCGTCCTTGGTCAACCGCCGCCCGGCCAGGCGTTCGAGCCGCGCGCGCACCGGCTCCGGCAGGTTGGGCGAGCGGCGCACGTCGAAGCGAAGCTCGACGGCGGTGGCGACCCGGTTGACGTTCTGCCCGCCGGGTCCCGACGCGCGGACGAAATGCTCCTCGATCTCGGACTCCGAAATCCGGATGCGGTCGTTTATGCGGATCATGCGCCGATCCTAGCGTGCGGGCCGCCGCCGCGCACGCCTCCCGGCATGGACAATTAGACGGGGCGCCGGAAGGCTGCTGAACGACCGGGAGGAAACGGCCGGCCTCGGGCCCGCATCGTCTTTTATCATGGCGGCCGGGCGGCGCGCCCGTCATGGTGCCCCCGTCATGGTGCCCCCGTCATGGTACGGTGGAGCCCACCATGAAACCCCTCGTCCAAGCGCAGCTCGTCAACGGCGAATTCGGCGATCCGGGCCTCTATCTCGATTTCCTGTTCGAGAGCCGGGCGCTGCTGTTCGACCTCGGCGACCTTTCGCCGCTTCCCCCGCGCAAGCTCCTGCGCCTCAGCCACATCTTCGTCTCCCACACCCACATGGACCATTTCTGCGGCTTCGACCGCATCCTGCGCACGCTTCTGGGCCGCGAGACCCGGCTGCATCTCCTGGGCCCGCCCGGATTCGCCGACCGCATCGGCCACAAGCTCGCCGCCTATACCTGGAACCTGGCCCCCACCTTCGAGGCCGACCTCGTCTTCGACGTCACCGAGCTGGCGGGGGATCAAACCGAGAAGTCGGTGTTCCGCTGCAAGTCCGGCTTCACACGCGAGAGCGGGTTCAAGACCCGGGCGCGGGACGGCGTGGTTTTGCGCGAGGACGGGTTCGAGGTGCGCGCCGTCACGCTGGACCACGACATCCCGTGCCTCGCCTTCGCGCTCCACGAGCACCGGCACGTCAACATCCTCAAGGACCGGCTGGCCGCGCTCGGCCTGCCCGTGGGGCCGTGGCTTCACGACCTGAAGAAGGCCGTGCTGCGCGGGGACCCGGACGAGGCGCTGGTCCGCGTCGCGTGGCGCGAGGGGGAAAGCGTGCGTGAGACCCACGTGGCGCTGGGCCAGATGAAGGACGAGGTGCTGCGCGTGGTGCCGGGCCAGAAGATCGCCTATGTCACCGACGTGCGCTACCACGACGAGAACGCGCGCCGCATCATCGAGCTGGCGCGGGACGCGGACACGCTCTTCATCGAGACGCCGTTCCTGGAGGAGGACGCCGCGATTGCCGCGCGCAAGAATCATCTGACCGCCGCCCAGGCCGGCCGCATCGCCCGGGAGGCCCACGTCAAGAAACTGGTGCCGTTCCATTTCTCGCCCCGCTACCAGGGCCGCGAGGAGGAGCTTCGCCGCGAGGCCGAATCCGCGTTTTTGGGCTAGCGCAGGTGCGGGCGAGAGGGACTCTGGACTCTGGACTCTGGACTCTCACCCTTCCCTCTCCCCCGAAATGCGGGGGAGAGGGTTGCGAAGGGTTGGCGCGCCATCGGCGGCGCCCTACCCGAAGCCGGGTGAGGCGGGCGACCGCATCTCTGCAGGATGGAAAGCGGCCGCACGCCAAAGACCGGGGGCGGCGCTCACGCCTCTGTTCATTCGCGCGGGGCCGGCGGCGCGAGCGCGAGCACGGCTTGGCGCAACCCGTCGGCGATGCGGGAATGAACGTCCTCGCCCCGGCCCGCGGATTGCAGCGACACAGGATCGCGGGGCCTTCCGAACACCACCGTGATGGGCCGAAGCCGCGGGACCCTCCGGGTACGGGGTAGTGCTTCGAGGCTGCCGAAGATGCGCACCGGCACCGCCGGAACCTGCGCGCCCTCGAGAAGGACGCCGACGCCGGGAAGGAACGGCCCGATCTCGCCCGTGGGCGAGATCCGTCCTTCGGGAAACCACACCAGGGCGAAGCCGCGCCGCAGCGTCTCGGCGCCGTAGGCGAGTCCCGCCGCCGGTGCCCGGTCGGGGTCGATGGGGAGCACGTGGGCGGCGTGGCTGAACAGGCGCTGGAGCGGCGTCATGAACAGCTTGCCGGTCCACCCCGCCCAATAGGCGTTCGCGAGCCGCCGCCAGGGGAGCGCCGCCGCCAGCGCGAGGGGATCGAGATAGCTCGCGTGATTGGGCGCCAGCACCAGCGCGCCCGTCTGCGGCACGTTCCCCGCCCCCACGATCTCGAGCGAGAAGAGGGAGCGCATGGCGGCGCGGTTCAGCCAATAGAGCAGGAACGAAAGCGCCCGGAACAAGGGCCCGGTGGGCCGAAGCCAGACCTCCTCGATCGAAACCGGCGTCACGGGAACCCGTTCCGGCGGCGCGGCCGCGGCGGCGACCGCTTCGCGAAACAGGTCGCGCACCGTCATCACGCGGGCGAGCGCCGCTTCCGTCAGCACGATGCCGAGCCGGCTCTGCATCTCGAGCGTGAGGCCCACCCATTCCAACGAATCGATGCCGAGATCGAGCTGCGGCATGGTGTCGGGCGTCACGGGTTGTCCCGGATAGCGGTCCTTGAGCCAGGAGTAAAGCGCCGCCGCCAGCGGGTTCGCGAGCAGCGCCCGGTCTTCCGGCGAGAGCGGGGCCAGGGCGGCGGGCGACGCCCGGGTCGCGCGCTCCAGCATCTCGGGTAGCAGGTGGCGGCGCAGCTTGCCCAGATGGGTGCGGGGCAACGCCTCGTGCGTCACCGCGTAGCCGGAGATGCGCCGATAGGACGGAAGCCGGAGTGACACGGCCTCGATCTCTTCCCGGAGTACGGCGTCGAGACGGGCGGCGCCGCGCTCCCGGATGGCTTCGGGCTCGGGAACCACGAGGGCGAACAGCTTGCCGTCGCGCTCCATGACCGCGATCTCGGCGATGCACTTGGTCTCCGCGTAGGCCGCCTCGACCTCCTCGGGGAAGACGTTCTCGCCGCCGGGCAGCACGATCATCTCCTTGGCCCGGCCGACGATGGTGAGGAATCCCTGCGCATCGAGCGTGCCCAGGTCGCCGGTCTTGAACCAACCCTCGGCGGTGAAGGAGTCGCGCGTCGCCTGCGGATTCTTCCAATAGCCCGCGAACACGTTGGGGCCGCGGGCGAGGATCTCGCCGAAGGGCGCGCCCTCCTCTGCCTCGATGCGGAGCTCGACGCCGGGCGTGGCGAACCCCTCGGTGCCGACGCGGCGGCGCTTGGGCGCGCTGAAGGTCAGGAGCGGCGCGGTTTCGGTGAGCCCGTAGCCGGTCAAGACCGTCCAGCCCAGCCCTTCCAGCGTCCAGGCCGT
>JBAVNO010000212.1:0-2469 GCA_049691095.1 Alphaproteobacteria bacterium
CTCCGAGCCGAAATGCCAGCGCGGGAACGTGTTGGCGCCGACGTGATAGGCAACGAAGTAACTGATGCCCGCCGCCAATACGTATCCCAGCAGACCGGCGCCGCGGAGCCGGCCCCGGCCGTAGAACAGGATGGCGAAGACAAGGCCGAAGACGAAGCCGGGCACGAGGCTGGCGGCGCCGATCGAGAGTCCGATTCCGAAATACGAACTGTCGATCGTCGGCAGGTCGGCCAAGACCGAAAGATACAGGAGTATCCACACGGTCGCGCCCGATAGCGCCCCCCATGCCCCCATCACGGCGGCGTCCGATCTTTCCCCCAATGTCAGCATCAAACCCCCTCTTATGTGCCGTACTGGTTATGTGCCCTACCGGCACCCATGTCCGCGGCCGCACATGACCGCCGCTCGCGAACACACTACAGGAACGCCACTCTTAAACACGCGGCGTAAAACCCGGCGCGATTTTCTCCGACCGATCTACCGGAAGCCGCGCCCTCCGGCTCACGCCTTCTCCACCACCAGGGACGCGCCGGAAACGCCGGTCACCTTGACCGGGGTCCCGGCGGGAAGGTCGGCGCCGGTGACGCGCCAGCTCGTGTCGTCCACGCGGAGCTTGCCGTGCCCGTTGACGATGGGCTCGTCCAGCGTGAAGCGGCGGCCGATATATTGCTCGCCGCGGCGGTTCAGCGCCGGGTGATCGGTGACGGTCGGGTTGCGCCGCTGATACACGCGCCCCAGCGCGATGCTCGCCACCGACAGCACGGCGAACACGATCGCCTGCACCTGCCACGAGAGCGAGGGAAGGAAGAGCACCAAAAAACCGGTGACGCCGGCCGCGATCCCCATCCACATGAAGACGAAGCCCGGCAGCAGCACCTCGAACACCATGAAGACGGTGCAGAGGATGAACCACTGCCAGAAGGTGGAAGGCCCGATGAACGTGTCCATGGCGTGTCCTTGCGTTCGGTCCGTTACGAAGCGGGCTTGTCGCGCCCGTGGCCGCCGGGGCCGCCCATCGCGCTGCGGGCGATCTCGGCGATGCCGCCGATGGCACCGATGACGCTGGCCGCCTCCAAGGGCATCAGCACCACCTTCTGATTGGGCGCCTCGGCGATGCGGGCCAGGGCCTCGACGTATTTCTGGGCCACGAAATAATTGATGGCCTGGATGTTGCCCGACGCGATGGCCTGGGACACGACGGTCGTGGCCTTGGCCTCGGCCTCCGCGCTCCGCTCGCGGCCCTCGGCCTCGCGGAAGGCCGCCTCGCGCAGGCCCTCGGCGGCCAGGATCTTCGCCTGCTTCTCGCCTTCCGCCTTCAGGATCGCGGCCTGGCGCTCGCCTTCGGCCTCCAGGATCACGGCCCGCTTGTCGCGCTCGGCCTTCATCTGGCGCCCCATCGACTCGACGAGATCGCGCGGCGGCGAGATGTCCTTGATCTCGATCCGCGTCACCTTCACGCCCCAGGGCTCGGTCGCTTCGTCGACCACGGCGAGCAGGCGCGCGTTGATCCGGTCGCGCTGGGACAAGAGCTCGTCCAGGTCCATCGAGCCCATGACCGTGCGCAGGTTGGTCATGGTCAGGTTCAGGATCGCCAACTCGAGATTGGTGACCTCGTAGGCCGCGCGCGGCGCGTCCAGCACCTGGAAGAACACCACGCCATCCACCTTCACCATGGCGTTGTCCTTGGTGATGACCTCCTGGGAGGGCACGTTCAGGACCGTTTCCATCATGTTGAGCTTGGACCCGATGCGGTCCACGATCGGAATGATGAGATGAAGTCCGGGCCGCAATGTGCGCGTGTACCGGCCGAACCGTTCGACGGTGTATTCGGTGCCCTGGGGCACCGCCTGCACGCCCATGACGACGATGACCACCGCGAGCACGATCAGCGCGATGGTGAAAATCGAGAATTCAGCCACGTCTGTTTCCCCCTCTGCTCTTCCCTGGCGCCGCCCCCGGCGCTCCCCTTAGCGTTTCCCGGGCGCTTCTCCGGCGTTCCCCCTGCCTCTCGCGCCCGATGACGGAAGGGCGCGGCCCCGATCATACCCGAACCGGCCCGAGGCGGAAGGTGCGGCGGTGTGTCCCCGCCTGTTGCCCCGCCTGTTGCCCCGCTTATTCCGCGCCCGCCTATTCCGTACCGAGCCGGCGGACCGGCGGCGCGACCTCGGCCGCGTCGGCCTCGATCTGCTCCATCTCCACCTCGGCGATACGCTCGCCGTGCCGGATGATCTTGTCGGCCGAGGTGCGGATCTCGCGCACGTCCTTCACTGCCAGGTCGAAGTGGCCCTGGAGGTTCTCCACCCGTTTGTCGAGCCGGACCACGTCTTCCATCATGCCCGCGACCTGTTGCTGGATGACGCCCGCCTGCTCGCGCATGCGCACGTCCTTCAGCACCGCGCGGATGGTGTTGAGCGTCGCCCACAGCGTGGTCGGCGACACGGTGTAGACGCGGGCCCGGTGCGCCTTCTC
>JBAVNO010000213.1:0-2109 GCA_049691095.1 Alphaproteobacteria bacterium
GGTATGCAATCCACGGCGGATTGCCGACGATGAAATCGAAATTGCGTTTGAAGAAAAGTGGCTTGTATATGTTCTTGAGAACGAACGCCCAAATGCTATCGCGGTCGGCATCAATGAAATGCTTAAGCGTTTCGACAATGACAAAGAGCGACTGCACGAGCGCAGCGTTGTCGGTGTTGGGAAAACGCTGCGCCGCAAGAAAATTGCGGAACGGTTCAAGAGCGATGTACTTGCCCTTGTTCTGCCGCGCGTACTCTTTAGCGAGTTCAATCGCCTGATCATAGAGTGCGAGATCATCCAGCAATGGTTCGGGTAAGCGTATTTCGTTGCCTTCGAGTTCGACCAGATACCCAGATAGCTGCTGCACAAACGCGCCATTTATCTCAACCATCTTCGTTTCGCGCTCGTACGTTGGCAACTTGATTGTGTCAGTAAGGTAAATTGGGATCGTGATCGCACCTTTACGTTTTCTCAGTAAATCACCAAGCGCGAGGATGTAGTTCGTCTTGGCGATGATAACCGCGAGCGGATGGATATCGGCGCCGTAAACGGAATCGAGAATATGCTGGAGCGTCTGTGCAGAATCATGCAAACGCTCACGCTTTTCCCGAATTGTCAAATAGATGAACGTGCCAGAGCCACATGTAGGGTCAAGCACCGCACCGTTCGGATTTTCGTCCAGTAATTTACGAACGACACGATGCGCTAACCAATCGGGTGTGTAGAACTCACCGAGGTCGTGACGCGTTTCAGGGTCAACCAATTCTTGGTAAAGCGATTTCAAAACATCTTCCGAAAGTTCGCGCAAGTTGTAGTTTTGTAAAAGACTGAAAAGCCACCGCACTGTGTAAATGCCAACTTTGATAGCGCCTTCGCGCGCGAGCCATGAGAAAAAATCCTCTTCGATAAAATTCTCAATGCCTTGCGCTTTGAACAAACGACCTTCGAGCAATTCGATAATCTGCGCGTCATTGGGCAATGTTGCACTTTCGGTAATACGCTTCCATGCCATCAATTTCGCGAGCGTCGCCAGATATGTGTGGCGGATGAACAATTCATCGCCCGCGACTTGCATACCGTAGACAATGTGCAAGTACTTGTCCCAACTGTCGAACATAACCGCAAACGCGCCTTGCGATTTGATCTCCTTCCATAGTGTGAACAACGCGCGTGTCGTAATTTGAAATGCGTGACTCTTGATACCGAAATCGAATACTATCGTTTCGCTGGTCGGATGCAAGATCTCTTTGCGGAGAAAGTAACGGTCGAGCCAAAAGTAAATCTCCTGTGGTTGGAGTTTCGTCCAATCCGCGTCTTCAATCACTTCGAGTCGAATCTCGTCGGGAGAAATTTCGTACATGGTTTTTGCTGCGAGTGCCGGAGAATACGCGATGAAACGCACACCATCAGCGGCAAGGCAAAGGTACGGTGTGCGCACATCAGCGGGTTCGTGCGACCAGAGGATAGCAACGTAGCGACGCAGTTGTTCTTCGGCTTCATAACGGTTTTTTGCAAGACTCGCTTCAAATTCAATGACGATGTTACCGAAGAGATTATCCGCTTCGCCTTTGAGAATGCGATCCTTGCCCTTGACCTTGAGATACTTTTCGATGCCCGTCGTGTACGCTTCGACGAATCCGGGTTCAACACCAAAGAGTTCCTGCAAGAGCATGGCAAAGCGGTGCGAGCGCGCCGACTCACTGCGTTGCGCTTGCACGTCGCGCAGGTACGCAGGAATGGCCTCAAGCCAATGAGATTCGCGCGTGTCAGGAATACGAGTAGGTTTTTCACTAAGTTTCGTTTGCTTCTTCATCGAGGCAACCTTCGCTCCGCAAGCCGTCGCGCCAGTTCATACGCGGCGGCGATGCGAATGATTTTCACATCCGACAATCCCTTGAATTCTAAAAAGCGTTCAAGTGGTTGATTTGCAAGTTCTTCTAACGAACCATATTTCTTAATCACCTCTTCGGCAATCCTGATAGCTGGCCTGCCTGAAATCCCCGTTGAAATGAGAATAGCGAGAAGCTCGGCATCAGTGAGGTTGCTCGCGCCCTGCTCGCGTAGTTTTCCGCCTGGATGTTTCCACTTGGACATAAAGAAGTCATATCC
>JBAVNO010000214.1:0-21108 GCA_049691095.1 Alphaproteobacteria bacterium
GGCCCGGGCCGGGACCGCCGATCCCGCAAGCGCAGCGGCCGAGACCAGGACCAGAACGAGTGCATACACGATGGCGGGCGCTATGGCGGGCGCTCTGGCGGGCGCGGTGCCGGGCGCTATGGCCGGCGCTATGGCGGGCGCTATGGCGGGCGCTATGCCGGGCCCGATGCCGGGCACGATGCCGGGCACGATGGCAGGAGGCCGAAGGCTGCGGGTCATGACCGGGTTCCTGGGTCGTTCGGCGGACGCGGCGGGATGAGGCCGCATGATAGCACAGGCATGCCGCCGGCAGACGCCGGCCAAATGGCTGGAAAACAGGGGGAAAGACTCGCGGATCTTGGTCTTCTAGTGCGGCGCACCGGTCATCCGGCGGCTATTTTCTAAAATTTCATCATTTATTTCTGCGATTGTTCTCAAGACTACTAGACAATGTCTTGCCGTCTATATTTGTCATTCCAACAATACTTGTTTAACGTTTTGATAAGCGGTCCTGAGTTAATTGTTGAGGCCGCCGCGACACCGCCCCGGGGCGGGGCCACGGCGCGAAACACGAAGGACGGCACAGTGTAGGCCGCAGGGGGCTGCCATGCCGCTAGCTCAAGACGGGGACGTGGGGACCAGCATGTCGAATTCGCATTCGGGTGCCGCCAAGGTCGAAACAGGGGCCGCGACCGCGGCGGTCGCCAAGCCGGGGCCGATCACCGACATCAATTACCTTCTCGGCCTTGCGCGCGACAAATCGACGGCGTCACGCAAAGAGCTGATGGTCACCATCAGCGACCTGTTCGCGGGCGAGCACAGTATCCTGAGCGACCGCGAACGGGACCTGATGACCGACATCCTTCGCCACCTCATCCACGAGGTCGAGATGTCGGTGCGCCGCGATCTCGCCGAGCGCCTGTCCGGTCAGACCAATGCGCCACGCGATCTCATACGCACCTTGGCCAATGACGAGATCGAAGTGGCCCACGCCATCCTGGTAAAGAGCCACGTCCTGCACAACCCCGACCTGATCGAAGTCATCCATCACCGGACTATGGAACACCAGTTGGCGATCGCCATGCGGGACAACGTGCCCGAAGATGTCGCCGACGCGCTGGTGGGAACGGGACATCGCGACGTGATCGCGACGCTGCTCGAAAATCCGAGCGCGCGCATTTCGCGAACGACGATGGAGTATCTGGTGGAGCAGTCGAAACGCATCGACCGTTATCAGAACCCGCTCGTCGGCCGCCCCGATCTGGGACCCGACCTTGCGAAGAAAATGTATTGGTGGGTGTCCGCCGCGCTGCGGCAGCACATCCTGGATAATTTCGACGTCGACCCGACGGAGATCGACGAGAGCATCGAGTCCACCGTCTCTCACGCGCTCGAGCAGGTCCAGAATTACGATCCCACCAAGACCAAACCCTTCGAGCTTGCCGAACGGCTTGCCGAATCGAAATCCATTTCTGCCGCATTGTTGATCCAGGTCCTGCGCCAGGGCGAGGTCAATCTGTTCGAGGCCCTGTTCGTGAAGATGACCGACATCCGCCTCGCACTCGCGCGGCGCCTCTTGTTCGAGCCGGGCGGCGAGGGGCTTGCGGTGGCCTGCCGGGCGGTCGGCATGTCGCGCGCCGATTTCGCGACCCTGTTCATCCTGAGCCGCAAGGCTCGCGACGGCGATAAGCCGGTCGACGAGACGGAGATCGCGCGCGTCCTCGGATTCTTCGGCCAGGTGGACGCCACCACCGCCGCGGCCGTGGTGCAGCGTTGGCGCCGCAATCCGAGCTATCTCGACAGCATCCGCCGCATCGAGATCGATCTCGGCCCGCCCGACAAGAACGGCGACTGATCGGCCGATCCGCGCCTTCCCAATCATCCCGAAGGACTCGATCGCAAGATCGTGGGCAACGACGTGTTGCTGATCGAGCAGGCCACGGGCGTGGTGTTCGACATCCTGCGCGGCGCGGTGCCGAACAAGTAGCGCTCACGCGGCCGGATACCGCTCTAGAACCGGTATGAGTACCAGCCGCCCAGCGTGTCGAGGCCTTCGTTGCGGCTGCCGAGCAGGTTGCCGTGGGACACGTGGTCGACCGTGAACGCGATGCTGTGGCCGCCGTAGAAGTTCCACCCCAGATCGATTCCCTCGCGGAACAGGACCCGTGATCCCAGGGCCTTCCTGGTCGACGATTCGACGTCGATCTTGCCGTCATGCACCGCGAGGCCGAAGTTGAAATCGAAGAAGAATGACTTGAAGAACCACCATTCCCACGTCAGTCCGGCGAACAGCTGACTGGTGTCGCTGCCGTTGTTGATGTGGACGCCAAGGTGCGGCCGCGGCGACCATATGATGTCCAAGAGCTCCGGCGAAACGAACAGGACCTGGAGGTTGGCGTCGTTGCTTCGCTCCTTGCGGTGGCCGAACACGCCGGCATCGTGGATGCTGTAGCCGCCGCGCACCTCCGACACGAATCCGAACAGCGGATGGCGCTCCGCCCCCTCCGCCTGTTCCTCCATCGCAGCCGCCTCGACCGGGCCCGGGCCGGCTTGCGCCACCTCGGACCCCGGCGGCGGCCCCGGCGGTGGATAGTAGGCGGGTTGCGGCGCGGGAGCCGGATAGGCAGGCGGCTGGTAATAGGTCGGCGGATAATAGGAAGGCTGAGCCGGATGAGGATAGGGGGCCGGGGACGGCGCGACCGGCGTCGGCACCATGTCCGAATAGGGCGAATACGGACCCGGGCCTTGGAATGAGAAATCCTGGGGCCAGCCCGGGGGCGGCACCGGGACGGCCGCGGGGGTGGCGGCGCGCGCTTCGGCCGGCGGCGTCCGAGGCGGAGCCACGAGGGTCAGGGGTTTGGCACCTGAAGGCAGGGGCCGAGCCCCTTCGGCGGGAGCCGCCTCGGAAGGCGCGGTCTCGGAAGGCACCACGTCGGAAGGCGCGGTCTCGGAAGGCGCCACGTCGGACGGCGCCGCGTCGGAAGGCACTACATCGGACGGCGCCACATCGGAAGGCGCCGTGTCGGATGGTGCGGCGTCAGGAGACGCCGTGTCGGATGGTGCGGCCTCGGGTGGTGCCGTGTCCGAGGGCGGCGTGTCCGGAAGTGGCGGAGGCGCGTCGAATGTGCCGTCCGCGTCGGGCTGCGTCTGCGCCGCCGCGCCCGTGCCGCCGGCGGCAGCCAAGCCGGCGGCGGCCAGAATCGACGCCAACGCGATCGCCATGCCGCGCATCGCCGCGCTGCACGCCGCACGTCGTTCGGCACGGTGGCGCGCGCTATTCCTGGTTGACGTCACGGCTTGGCGCGGGCGTTTCGCCCCCTCCCCTCGCGAAGACGGCGCACATCATACGGGTTTTGCAACGCCGTACTAACCGTTTTTCGGAACCAACCGTTTTTCGGAAACTGGCCGGCGCCTGATCGGCTACGAGACCGAGGCGGCGGCGCCGAATCGGCGCACCTGATCGAGGATCAGATCGACCATCGCGACATCGGTGCCGATGGGGCCGGTGTAAATCGCCGGCGCCAGGCCGGACCTCGCGGTCTTCAAAAGACGAGGCACGTCCCGCTCGCCGTGCAGTCCGGCCTCGGCGAACAGGCCGACGACGACCGTGGGCCGATCGCCGAGCTCGGCGGCCACGTCGGCCAGATAGGGCGGCTCTTCGAGAAACGCCACCGAGACGCGGGCGAACTCGCCCGCACCCGAGAGCCGGGCCGCGTGGCGCCTGGCCGACAGGCCCGAGGCCGCGTCCTTCTCGGTGCCGTGGGCGACCAGAAGCACGCCCGTCGAAGCCGGCTCCAAGCCCTGCTCCGCGCAGCAGGCCATCGCCCGGGCCCGGATCACGCCGGCAAGCGCCGCGTTTGCCCCGACCGGCTCGCAATAGAAGAGCTTGGTGTTGGCGGCGGCGAACTGGGGATACACGATTTCACCGGGCGCCCCCTCGAACCCCAACAGGCCGGGAATGACGACGCGGGTCGCGAGTCCTTCGCTCATGAGGAAGGGGACCAGGAACACGGGGCCCGCCGGGAGATCGGCGAGCGCGTCGATCAATCGCGGTGCGGCCTTGAGGAAGCACGACTCGACCCGTTTGAAGATGCCCCGCTCCGCGATCGCGCGGGCGTGCCGGAACAGGGCCGTCTTCCCGGCCTCGAGGCGGCTCGAGCCGTGCCCCACCACGATGAGGCCGGCCTCGTCCAGACGCACGGGGGCGTCAATGGCTGGTTCCGTCGGAGTGATGGATCTTGTTGTAGACATTGTACTTGCCGGACGGCTTCGACATCGGGATCCGCTTCACCTCGGCGAACGTCTCGGCATCATACACCACGATGGCGCCGTCCATCTCCCAGATGCTGACCAGCACATAGCGCCCGTCGCGGGTGAATTCGGCATGGGCGGCGGTCTTTCCCGGCGCCGGACGGAGCGTCTTCACCACCTTCAAGGTCCGTTTGTCGATCACCTGGACCGCGTCCTTGTTGGGCCCGAAGAACACGTCGGCCCAGGCGTAGTTCGTGTTCTCATGGCTGCGCAGGAAGAAGCCGGGACCAAGCGTGTCGATGCGGCGGATGATCTTCCAGTCCTGCATGTCGATGATGCTGATGGCCGCCTCTTTGAGATGCGGCGTCGCCAGCACCGGGCGGCCGTCATAGACCCAGGCGATGCCCGACCCCAGATGCGGCAGACCGGCGAGCGGCAGGGTGGCGATCTCGCGCCGCACGTCGAGATTCACGACCACCGCGTGATCGCCGTCGCGGGCGGCGCCGATGGCGTGCCGGTACGCGGGATCGAAGAAGAAATCGTCGAGCGGCTGGCTGAGCTCGATGCGGCGGATGGGAAACGGACCCGTCTCGGCCGCGACCGCCTCCACCATGCCGGCCTCGTAACTGTGCACCAGGCCGGGATAGAGCTTCGGCGCGTCCTCGCCGTAGAACACCTCCCACATCTCGGGCACGTCCTTGAGCGCGACGATGAAGCTCTTGCGGGGCGCCGCCTGATAGACGGCGCTGACGCGCGAGGAAATCTTGCCGCTCTTGTCCGTGGCGTCGATGATGGCGAGCGGCGTCAGGTCGCGGGCATCGAGTGCCACCAGCGTATTGGGAAGATAGTTCGCCACCATCACGAAGCGGTCGTCGGCGGACACCGCGATGTTGCGGGAATTGATGCCGGCGCGGATCTCGGCCACGACTTTCAGGCTCCAGAGATCGTATTTCGTCACCCATCCGTCCCGCGAGGCGAAGAAGACATAGCGGCCCTCGGACGTGAATTTCGGCCCGCCGTGCAGCGCGAAATGGCTTGGAAACCGGGTCAGCGGCGTGAACGTGTCGCCGTCGAGCACCGTCACGTGATGGTCGCCGCTTTCCACCACCACGAACAGATTGAGCGGGTCGGCCTTGTAGACCGGCTTGTCGGGGAGCTTGGCGAGATCGACGGGCACGCGGTGCGTGGCGCGCATCTCGGCCATGCCCCATCGGGGCGGCGCCGGCGGCGGCGTGTACACGAAGGCGGCCAGTGCCGCGATCTGGTCCTTGGTCAGCGTGGTGCCGAAGGCGGGCATCTGGGTCGAGGCCCGCCCCCCGGCGATCACCTTGGCCGCCTCGTCCTTGCCCAGCCGTCCCAGATTGTCGGGCAGCAGCGCCGGTCCCAGCCCGCCCAACCGGCCCGCGCCGTGGCACCGTTCGCAGTTATCGTGATAGAGGAATTGCGCGTCGAGCTCGCCCGCAGCAGCCCGCGCCGTGGCCGGCGCGAACAGGAACAGCGCGGCGAGACAGGCGCCGGCCGCCGCCCTAGACGGCGGCATGGCGGATTTTCCGGTAGGGCGTGACGGCGACCCGCTCGCTGGGCTGGGTCAGGCCGATCTCGTCATCCGTCAGGTAGCAGCCGGGGTCCTCGGCCCACGGATCGCCCGTGACCTGCAGCGCCCTGACCCGCGTGTTGCCGCCGCAGATGTCGAAATGGCGGCAGGCGCCGCAGCGGCCCTTGATCGCGCGCGGGCGGCGCTTCAGCCCCGCCATGATGGGGTCGGACAGGTCGCGCCAGATCTCCGAGAACGGCCGCTCGCGCACATTGCCGAGGCTGTAGTCCCACCAGAAGGTATCGGGATGGACGTGGCCGAGATTGTCGATGTTGGCGACGTTGACTCCCGACGAATTCCCGCCCCAGCGCGCGAGATGCCGGCGCAGGCCGTCGATCCGGTCGGGGAAGCGGCGCACCGCCCACAGCAGCAGATAGGCGCCGTCGGCGTCGTTGTTGCCGGTGACGAATTCCTTGTGCTCCCCGTTCAGGGCCGCCGCCAGCGCGCGCTCGAACACCAAGTCCATGGCGGCGCGCGTCTCGAGGAAGGCCGCGTCGTCGGCGCGGTTCCTGTTGCCGCGGCCCGCGTAGTTGAGGTGTGAAAGGTAGAACTTGTCGATGCCCTCCGCGTCCATGAGGCCGAGGAGCTGCGGCAATTCGTCGGCGTTGTCGCGGGTCATGGTGAACCGCAGGCCCACCTTCAACGCCCGGTCGCGGCACAGGCGAATCCCGTCGAGCGCGGCCTCGAAGGCGCCGTCCTTGCGGCGGAAGCGGTCGTGGGTCGGCCCGATCCCGTCCAGGCTGATGCCGACATAATCGAATCCCGTATCGGCGATGGCGTCGATGTTGTCGGGGCCGATGATCGTGCCGTTGCTCGACAAGCCGACGTAAAACCCCATCTCCTTCGCGCGGCGCGCGATCGCGAACAGGTCGCGGCGCAGCAACGGTTCGCCGCCCGATAGAATCAGCACCGGCACGCCGAAGCGCTTCAGATCGTCCATGACCTTGAAGATTTCCTCGGTCGAAAGCTCGCCCGGAAAGTCGGTGTCGGCCGAGATGGAATAGCAGTGCTTGCAGGCGAGGTTGCAGCGCCGGATCAGGTTCCAGATCACCACCGGCCCGGACGGGTCGCGCCGCGGGCCCAAGGGTGTCGGGCTCACGATCTGCCGCATGAACTGGGTGACCCGGAACATCCTCGCCCTCTAGTCCGCCGCCAGCCGAAGGCCGGTCTTCTTCAGGATACGCGTGCTGTAGAGAATCTCGTAGCCTCGGCACATGGGCCCGAGACGCGCCGCGATTAGGCTTACCTGCGCTTCGACCGCGTCCCGCGCCCGCCCGTGAACCATGGCGAACAGATTATAGGGCCAGAGCGGCGGATGGCGCGGCCGCTGATAGCAGTGGCTGACGAAATCGAGCGCGCCCGTGATGCGGCCGGCTTCCGCGATCACGTCGTCGGGCACGTCGAAGACGGCCATGCCGTTGGCCCGGTATCCCAGGCGGTAATGGTTGGGCACCGCGCCGATGCGCCGTATCGCGCCGGTCTCCATCATGCGCACGACCCGCGCCATCACCTCGTCGGCCGAGAGCCCCAGCGCATCGGCCACCGCGTGATAGGGCTTCCGGCACAAGGGCAGGCCCGCCTGGGTCGCCAGCACGATGCGCCGGTCGGCCTCGTCCATCGCGCCGCCATGGGCGGGCGCGGGGCCGGACGTTCGCATCTCCGCTCTGACCGCGGCCTTGCTCATGGCGCGAACCTCAGATCGACGAAGAACTCCCGGAGCTTCGGCATGTCGAGCACGGCAATGCCCGTCTGCTCCTCGATCGCCCCGATCACCCGGTCGATGCCGGCGCGGGATTCGGCGGCGATCACGAACCACATGTTTAGCGCGTGGTCGCGGGCATAGTTGTGCGCGACCTCGGGGAAGACGTTGACGATCTGGGCCACTTCGTCGAACCGGTCCGCGGGCACGCCCATGGCGGCCAGCGTCACCGTGCCGCCCAGCCTTTCCACGTTGAACAGCGGGCCGAAGCGCGTCAACACGCCCTCCTCGCGCAATCTGTCGATCCGCGCGATGAGGTCGTCCTCATCGAGCCCCAGCCGCAGCGCCACTTCCGCGAAGGGCTCCGCGATCACGGGAAAGCCGCCTTGGAGCGCACCGATGATGCGGCGGTCGGTATCGTCGAGCACGGCGATTTGCGTCACGGTGTTCATGACGGCGCCCCCGCGGCGAATTCGGCCACGACCGATTCGGCCACGACCGATTCGGCCACGGCACGCGCGTTTTCGCGCCCCCGGTCGCCGCCAGGGGCTCCAGCCAAAAGCGGCGCGCTCAAGGCGCCGGAGTAACGCGCCCCGCATTGCTTGAACCGGCGCTTGCTGAACAGGACTGCGCGCGGGGCGCCCGACAGGCCGGCGGCATCGCCGACCTCGGCGACGAGCTCCAGCACCGTCCCCCGGTCGCGCCCGTGAATCATGCAGAACAGATTATAGGGCCAGTCGGGAAGGCAGCGGGGCCGCCGGTAGCACAGCGTGACGAACGGAAACTCCGAGAGGCGGCGCGCGGCTTCGCCCACCTTGTCGTCCGCGACGTCCCACACCACCATGGCGTTGGCGCGGTAGCCCAGCTCCCGGTGCCGCACCACCAGGCCGAACCGGCGGAACACGCCCGAATCCACCAGCGCCCGGACGCGTTCGATGACGGTGTCTTCGTCCCAGCCCAGCGCCCGGCCCAGAACCACATAGGGCCGTGTCGCCAGCGGCAGGCCGTTCTCCAGCGCCGCGATCAGGCGGCGATCCGTGTCGCTAAGATTCATGGCAACGGGAACCCCAAGTCGATGCGATAGGATTCGAGCAACGGCAGGACCATGACCGGAATCCCGGTGTCGGCCTCGATCCCGGCGATGGCCTCGCGCACGCGGGCCTCGCTTTCGCCGGCGAGAACGAACCAAAGATTGAACCGGTGCTCGCGCTCGTAATTATGGTTCACCTCCGGCTTCGCCGTCACCACGGCCGCCACCTCATTGAGCCGCCGGGGCGGAACCTCCATGGCGGCCAGCGTGCTCCAACCCGCGCGGTGCGGCGCGATCACGGGCCCGACGCGATCCACGACCCCTTCGTCCAAGAGGCCGCTGATCATGGCCATCACGACGGCTTCGCTGAGCCCCAGCCGGTCGGCGATGACGGCGAAGGGTCGCGGATCGAGGGGAAAATCGCGCTGGAACTCGTTGATGAGCTTTTTTTCGGCCGCGCTCAGCGAAACCGAGCGGTCCTCGTCGCGGTCGGGCGGTTGGTCGAAGGGCGCAGTCATGACACACCTATTGTCCGATTCGCGTCGCGCGGGCGGTGAAGAAGATTCCGCTGGGCTTGTCCGCGGGAAGCGAGGCGATGCGCTCGAAGGTCTCGGGATCGAACACGTCGACCCGATCCTCGTCGCGCACCGAGACCCAGACCTGATCGCCGCGGGGGGTGAACTCCATGTGGAGCACCGCCTTGCCCGGCCTCAGTTCGCGCACGATCTTGCGCGAGGGCACGTCGATGACCTGGACCACGTCGTTGTCGGGATGGGCGAAGTTCACCCACACCTGGCGGCCGTCGGGCCGCGCCACCGCAAAGACCGGCTGCCCGTGAACGGCGATGCGGTCCGCCTCGCGCCAATCGGCGCGCGAGACCACCAGGATCTCGTGCCGGCCCACGGCGGGCAGGAACAACAGGTCGCCGACGCTGGCCCAGCCTTCGAGATGCGGCATCTTGTAGACGGGAAGCTGCTGCTCCCCCTTGCGGTATCCGGCAAGAATCTTGCGCGTAGCGGCCGGCTGCTCCCACAGGTCGACGAGCGCGAGCGCGTCCTCGCCGAACAGGCCGGCGACGTAGAAACGGCCGTCCGAGGTGACGACGCCGTCGTAGGGCAGTTTCCCGGCGTCGGGAATCTTCGTCACCTTGGGGCGCGCGGGATCGGCGAAGTCCGCGATCCAGATCTCGCCCGCGTCGTAAAGGCTGAACACGAAGCGGCGGCCCGGCGCGTCCACCAGGCCCACGACCTTGGATCGCGCCGCGGGCTCCCCGGTCTCGGCCGGGATGTCGGCGACCGGGCTCAAGTCGCCGGCGTTGAAGACGCGTACGCCGCCCGGCTCGTAATTGGCCACCGCGATCAGCGCGCCGTCCTCGGAAATGGCCCCGCCGATGCTGTTTCCCGCCTGCACCACGCGCCCCACCAGCGTCTGCGTCAGGAGATCGACCTTGCTCAGTCCGCCGTCGCGGCCGAACACGAACGCGTACCGGCCATCCCGCGAGAACACCGCCGAGGCGTGGGAGAGGTCGCCCAAACCGCCGACTTCGCCCACCCGCGTGCGTCCCGTGGTCTCGACGATCTCGATTCGCCCGGCGGCTCGCTCGACGACGATGCCGAGATCGCCGGTGCCGCGCAGGGCCGCGGGCGCAGCCTCGGCCAGCACTTGCGGCGCCACCGCCGCGAACGCGAGCGCCGCGGCCAGCGCGCATGTCACGCTAGCGCGCATCGGCGTTCCCCGTCTTGAGAGTCCTGGCCAGCCATTCCGCCTCGTCCTCGGTGATCTCGAACGCCCATGGCGGCATCGGGGTTCCGGGCACGCCGGACCGGATGGTATCGGCGAGCGCCGCCGCCGGTTTTCCTTCGAGCGCCTCAGGCCGAAGCGACGGGCCGAGCCCGCCCTTGAGCGTCATCCCGTGGCACGAGCCGCAATCCTGGGTGAGCAGATACAACAACTCCGTCTGCCGGTTGGAACCGGGATCGGCGGCCGCCGTGGCCGCCGAGGTCGCGAGCAGGGCCGCGGCCAAGCAAACGATTGCCGTCGTCGCACGTGCCGTCTTGGCACGCCTAGGCGGCGCAGCCGCCCATCTATGCTCCGAATTTCCCGATGCGGCCGGCATGTCGTCTGTCCTCGCACGCCTCGCAAAATCGGGGCGGCAAACGGCCGAAGCCAGTCGCCGCCCCGCCGGGAGCATCCTAGTAAACGTCGTGTTTGGTGTTATAGACGTTGAACTTGCCCGTCGGCGTGATCAACCGCTTGTCCTTGATCACGGTCTTCAGCGTCCGGGTCTTGTCGTCCACCACCACGATGGCCGATTCCTGGTCCTTGCCGTTCCAGACCGAGAACCAGACTTCGGTGCCGGCCTTGTTGTACTCGCCCTGCACGACGCGGCGCGTTCCCTCGGTAATCCCCGACCATTCGCCGATCGGGATCACTTTCATGCCCTGGTCCAGGTGATCGATGTCGAACACCGCGACGGAGGCCGAGATCTCGGCCTCGGGGTTCAAGGGCGTGTCCACCCAAAGATTCTTGGACTTGGGGTGGGTCTTGATGAACAGCGACCCGCCACCCTGACCCTTGAGCGTCTGCACCACCTTCCAGGCGGAATCGGGATGCTTCTCGGGGTCGGTGCCGATGATCGCAATGGTGTCGTCGCCGAGATGGCTCGTCGCCCACACGGGCCCGAACTTGGGATGGACGAAATTGGCCCCGCGTCCCGGATGCGGCTTGTTGCCGGTGTCGATCAGGGCCACCAGCTTGTCTTCCTTGGTGTCCACGACCGCGACCTTGTTGCTGGCGTTGGCCGCAACCAGGAAGTACCGCCCGGTCGAATCGAAACCGCCGTCATGCAGGAACCGCGCGGCGTCGATGCTCGTGACCTTGAGGTTCGTCAAATCCTGGTAGTTCACCATCAGGATCTTGCCGGTCTCCTTCACGTTGACGACGAATTCGGGATGGAAATGCGAGGCGACGATGGAGGCCACCCGGGGCTCGGGATGGTATTCCTGGGTGTCCACGGTCATGCCGCGCGTGGACTCGACCTTGAGAGGCTTCAGCGTGTCGCCTTCCATGATCACGTATTGCGGCGGCCAATAGGTCCCCGCGATCGCGTACTTGTCCTCCCACCCCTTCATCTTGGAGGTTTCGACCGAGCGCGCCTCGGCCCCGACCTTGATCTCGGCCACCGGGGCCGGCGGATCCATCCACAGGTCGATGAGCGTGATCTTGGCGTCGCGGCCGATGGCGAAGAGATAGCGGCCCGAGGCCGACATCCGCGAGATGTGGACGGCATAGCCGGTCTTGATGACCTCAACGATCTGCTTGCTGTTGCCGTCGATGAGGGCGATTTCGCCGGCATCGCGGAGCGTTACCGAGAACAGATTGTCGAGGTCGAGCTTGTTCAGCTGCTTCTTCGGCCTTTTGTCCACCGGCACCAGAAGCTTCCAGGAAGCGGTCATCTCCTTGAGGCCGTATTCCGGCGGCTGGGCCGGATCGTTCAGAAGATACCTGGCCATCAGGTCCACGTCGGCCTCGGAGAGGTCGCCGGAGGTTCCCCAGTTCGGCATGCCGGCGGGCGAGCCATAGGTGATGAAGGTTTGCAGATAGTCGTACCCGAGCTCGCGGGTCAGATCGGTCGTGAGCGGCTTGCCCGTGGCGCCCTTGCGCAGCACGCCGTGACACCCGGCGCAGCGCTCGAAATAGATCTGGTTGGCGCGGGCGAATTCGTCCTCCGAGAGTTTCGGGATGCCCTTTTTCTCACCCGGCGCCTCTTCCTTCTCCTTGCCCAGGACGTCGAGGCTCGGCTGATACTGGCCGGACGGCGTCGTCTTGTGCTCTTCGAGCATCTTTTTCATCTCTTTGCTCGGCTTGGCGGACTCTTTCTCCTCCGCGCTTGCGAACTGCACGCCCCCCGCGATGAACGCGAACGACAAAAGTCCCAACGCCAGACGGGACACCGCACGTTTCATGGCTTCATCTCCCCCACTGTTCCGGAGTTTCGACAATTCCACGAATTATCCTGTGCCGACGCGGATCGCCGCCTTGACCGGGATCAAGCTTTTCATCGCGGGTTCAAGGGGATGATTGACGAAGGTCAAGGATGATGCGCGCCCCCGGTGCGAGCGTTTGCTACACTGTCATTGGTCAAGGGACGGCGGTTGGGGGAGCTATGCGTCCTGGCATGGCGCGTCGCAACGGGGTTGGCCCCGTAGCGCGAAGGTTGACCGCCGCGGCCCTGTTCGCGGCGGGGCTTCAACTATGCGGTTCTCCCGGCGCGCTGGCCGCTGAGAACGAGGCCTCCTCCGCCCAGTCGGCGCCCCAGTCCGCGCCCCAGTCCGCACCGGCCATCGCGGCGGCGCTGTCCGCGATCCCGGGTGCGACGCCCGAGCATCTCGCCCGCGCCTTCCCGGGCGATGTGCGCTTCGGCCCGCCCGAGGGCGATCCGCCGGCGATCCCGGTCTTCCGAGGCAAGGAAGCCGCAGGATTCGTGTTCTCCACCAGGCAGGTGACCGGCTCGACGGGATTTTCGGGCAAGCCGCTAGACCTCATGGCCGGGGTCGACTCGTCGGGGCATATCACCGGGGTTGCCATCGTCGAGCATCACGAGCCGATCCTCGTCATCGGCGTGACCGAGAGGCGTCTCAATTCCTTCGTGGCGCAGTACACCGGGATCGACATCCGCGCACCGGTCCGGCTCTCGGGCGTCGCCCCGAGCCGGGACCGGGAGGCCGGGGCACCGGATTCCGTCAGTGTCGACGGCATCTCCGGCGCCTCCATCAGCAGCGTCGTGTTCAACGACGCCATCCTGCGCTCGGCGCGCATCATCGCGCGGAGCCGCGGCATCTTGCCGCCGCTTGCCGCCCAAGGCTCAGCCGCGACGCCCGAGATCGACTTCGACTCCTTCGCGCCCGAGACCTGGGACGAGCTTGTGGCCGACGGCGCGGTGGCGCGCCTCACCCTCACCATAGGTCAGGTGAACGAGGCCCTGGTCCGGGAAGGCGGGACGGCACGCACGCCTATGAGCGATGCCGCGACCCATGCCGAGGAGGCGGAGGGCGATTCGGCGGCGACGTTCATCGACCTCTTTGCTTCGCTGGCGACGCCGGCGCGCATCGGGCGCAACCTTTTCGGCGACCGCGACTTCAACCGCATCATGTCGGCCCTTGCCCCCGGCGCGCAGATCCTGTTCGTGTCCGGCAACGGCCTCTACTCGTTTAAGGGCACGGCCTTCGCCCGCACCGGCACCTTCGACCGCATCGCGCTGGTCCAGGGCAATGCCACGATCCGTCTCACCACGGCGGGCTACACGCGGCTCGATGCGGCGGCGGCCAAGGGCGCGCCGGACTTCCGCGAGGCCGCGCTATTCACGCTTCCGCCCGAGACCGGCTTCAACCCGGCGGAGCCCTGGCGGCTGCAGCTCCTGGTGGCCGCTCCCGGCGAAGAGGAGGAGCGCGGCGAGCACGCGGAAGACGCGCGCTTCGTGACTTTCGAGCTTCCCTACCATCTGCCCGAGTCGCTCCTCCGGCGACCGGCCGCGGCGGCGAGCGAGGAGTTCGAGGGTCCCGTCCGCCGGCTGCCCCTGTGGCAGGAGGTGTGGAGCGCCCATCCGGTCAAGATCGCGGTGCTGTCGCTGGCGCTGCTGGTGCTCACCACCGCGCTCGTGTTCCAGGATTGGATCGAGGGGAGGCCCCGGTTCTACCGCGTCTTCCGCACCTCGTTCCTGATCTTCACGCTGCTTTGGATCGGCTGGTACGCCGAGGCGCAGCTTTCGGTCTTCAACGTCATCACCTTCGTGCAGTCCGTGATGACCGGCTTCCGGTGGGATTTCTTCCTGCTGGGCCCGCTGATGTTCATCCTGTGGGGGTTCGTCGCCATCACGCTGATGTTCTGGGGACGCGGGGTGTTCTGCGGGTGGCTGTGCCCGTTCGGCGCGCTGCAGGAGCTCCTCAACACGGTGGCGCGCAAGATCGGCATTCCCCAGCTCAAGATCAAGTTCATGATCCAGGAGCGGCTGTGGATGGTGAAGTACGTCCTCTTCCTGGCGCTGCTGGGCGTATCCTTCTATTCGGTGGACCTGGCCGTGGTGGGGAGCGAGGTCGAGCCGTTCAAGACCGCGATCTCGCTCAAGTTCGTGCGGGAATGGCCGTTCGTGGTCTACGCCGGCTCCTTGCTGTTCGCGGCGCTGTTCGTGGAGCGGTTCTACTGCCGGTATCTGTGCGCGCTCGGCGCGGCGCTCGCCATTCCCGCCCGGCTGCGCATGTTCGAATGGCTGAAGCGCCGGCCCCAATGCGGCACCGAATGCCACATCTGCGCCGTCCAGTGCACGGTGGGCGCGATCCATCCCGACGGCCACATCAATTTGAACGAATGCATCTACTGCCTCAATTGCCAGATCGTCTATTACAACGATCATGTGTGTCCGCCGCTGATCGCGCGGCGCAAGCGGCGCCAAATCCGGGCCCAGATCGGCAACTGGCAGCAGCGGTCGGGCGCGGACGAGGGCGAGGCAGCGGCGAAAGGGAGCGAGGGATGAGCGAGACTCCGATCCCGGTACGGCCTTCGGGCGCGATCACGCGACGGCGGGCAATCCGGATTCTGGGCGCGGCGGCGGGAGCGCCCCTGCTGTTGCCGCTCGCGTCCGCGATCGGCGCCAATGCGCCGCCGCGAGCCGTTCCAGGCGGGCCCGTTCCGGTCGGGCGCGGTTTCCTGTTCGCGGACGGCCCGTTCTACCGTTGGCAGGGCACCGTGATGGGGACCGAGGCCGAGATCGTCCTGGCGCTCGGCGACGAGGCGACGGCGCGGGCCGTGATCGCCGCCGCGGATGCCGAGGCGGAGCGGCTGGAACGGATCTTCAGCCTCTTTCGCGAGGACTCGGAGATCGTGCGCCTCAATGCCCACGGCCACCTCGAGCGCCCCTCCGCCGAGATGGTGCAGCTCTTGGCCGAAAGCCGCCGCTTCGGCGCCCTTTCCGGCGGCGCGTTCGATGTCACGGTGCAGCCCCTGTGGTCGCTCTACCGCCGTCATTTCGCCGCCCATCCCCACGATGCGTCGGGCCCGGCCGCCCGCGAGATCGCGCTGGCGCTCCGGCGCGTCGATTACCGGGCCATCCGCCTCATCCCCTCGCGGGTGTGGTTCGGGACCGAGGGAACCGAGGTCACGCTCAACGGCATCGCCCAGGGTTTCATCACCGACCGGGTCGCCGACCTGCTGCGCGGGTACGGCATCCGCAACGTGCTGGTGGAGATGGGCGAGACGCGGGCGCTGGGTGCGCGGCCCGACGGCGGGCCGTGGCGGATCGGCGTTCCCGACCCCGGCAATCGCGCGCGGCTCGCGCGCACGGTCCCTCTCGCGAACCGGGCGGTCGCCACCTCGGCGCCCTACGGGACGGTGTTCGAGCCCACCGGGCGCTTCCACCATCTCCTCGATCCCAGGCGGGGCACATGCGCCAGCCGTTACCGCAGCGTCACGGTCATGGCGGACCGGGCCACCATTGCCGACGCCCTCTCGACGGCGCTCTCCGCGATGGCGCTCGAAGATGTGGACCGCCTCATCCGGCGGGTTCCCGGCGCCGCCGCGTTCCTGATCCCGGCCGTGGGCGCGCCGGTGACGCTCGGCGCATAGGCGAAAACACGCGTCCGCCGCCTCCCGGATTGCCACTCTCCCGACCGACGCCTAGCATCGGCATTCGGCTCGTGTTCGAACAATCCGGCGGCCATCCATGAAGGCAATCGTTCTCGGCGGCGGCGTCATCGGCGTGACGACGGCCTATTGCCTGGCCCGCCGCGGCCACGAGGTGACGCTGATCGAGCGCGGCGAAGACGTCGCCACAGAAACCAGCTTCGCCAATGCCGGCCTCGTCAATCCCGGCCATTGCTTCTCGTGGGCCGACCCGGCGGCGCCGCGGCTTCTCGCCGCCTCGCTCATCGGGGCCGAAACGGCGCTGAGGCTTTCGCCCGACCCGCGCCTGTGGACTCCGCGCATGTGGACATGGGGAATCCGGTTCCTGCGCAATTGCACCGCGGGCCGCAACCGCGTCAATTCGCTGCGCATGCTGCGGCTGGCCCAGTTCAGCCGCGGCAGCCTGGACCGCATCGCCGCCGAGACGGGGGTCGCGTTCTCGCGCCGGCGCGGGCTCCTCTACATCCACCGCGAGGCCCGGACCCTCGAGGCGGCCCTGCGGCGGGTTCGTCTTCTCTCCGAGCATGGAGAGACGGTGGAATTGCTCGACCCGGATGCCTGCGTGCGCCTGGAGCCGGCGCTGGCAGCCAGCGGTGTTGCCATCGCCGGCGCGCTTCACGGCCCGAACGACGAGAGCGGCGACTGCCGCGCCTTCACGCACGCCCTGGCGCGCTCGTGCCTCGGCCTCGGCGTCACGTTGCGGTACGCCACCACGATCCTGGCGCTGGAACGGGCGGAGGACCGCATCGCGGCGGCGGTGACCGACCGCGGGCGTTTCATCGCCGATGCCTACGTGCTGGCGCTGGGGAGCTACAGCCCCAAGCTCGCGCGGCCGCTCGGGCTCAGGCTCCCCATCTACCCGGTCAAGGGCTATTCCCTGACGCTCCGTGTGCCCGAGGGCGCGGCGGCGCCGATCACCGGCGGCATCGACGAGGGGCGCCGCGTCGCCTTCGCCCGCTTCGGCGATTCGCTGCGCTTCACCTCCACGGCCGAGATCGCGGGCTTCGACACGTCCTACCGGGAATCGGACTTCGGCCCGATCCGCCATACGATGCGCGAGCTCTTCCCCGAGTGCGCGCGCTTTCCCGAGATCCAGCGCTTCGCGTGCCTGCGCCCGTTGACCCCCGGCGGGCCGCCGATCCTGGGCGCCACGCCGATCCGCAATCTCTTCCTCAACACCGGGCACGGATCGTTCGGCTGGACCATGGCGTGCGGATCGGCCGAGATCGTGGCCGGCCTCGTGGACGGCCGCGCGCCCGCGATCGACCTCGACGGGCTCGCCTTGGAGTCCTGACGCCGGCTCACGGTTCGGCCTCCACCGCGCGATCCGGGAAGGCAACTGCGCACGGCACGAGAAGGAGCACCAGCGCGCAGACGATGACGGCACCCGTCGGCAGATCGAACAGCGCCGAGCCGACGAGGCCGATGACGTAGCCGAGCAGGCCGATGCCGTAGGCCGCGAAAAGCCGACGCGCGGGCGGCAGGGTGCGCACCGCCAGCGCCGGCACGATCAGGCTGGCGAATACGAGATAGATGCCCACGAGCTGCACCGATTGCGTCACCGTCACGGCGAACAGAAGGTAGAACCCCATCTGCCCCAGCCGTTGGCGGACCCCAAACCAAAGAACGAGCACCGCCGCATAGAGCAACCCGATCGGGAGCAGACTTGCGGGCGAGACCCAGAGGATCTGTCCCACCAGCAGGTCCTTCAGGTGTTCCCCGCCATGGGGATTGTTGGCGAGCAACAGGAGCTCGGCGCTGGCCGCGGCGACGAACAGCACGCCGATGATCGCCTCTTGCACCTTGGGCCATTTCCGCTCGGTCCAGGTGAGCAGCAGCGCGCCGAGCAGCGCCGCGGCGCAGGCCGCCACCTGCACGCGCCATCCTTGCGGCTCCCATCCCAGGCTGTCGGCGACGGTGACGCCGAGGCCCGCCACCTGGGCGACGGCGAGATCGATGAAAACGATGCCGCGGGCCAACACCCGTTGGCCCAGCGGCACGTGCGTGGACAGGACCAGAATCCCGGCAAGCAGCGCCGGGACGAGGATCATGAAGTCGAGACCGGCCAGCGTCATGGCTTCAGACCCGCGAGCAGACGTTGGATGGTGTCGTCATAAAGGCCGAACAGGTCCTTGGCCTGGTCGGTCCCGCCGACGGTGAAGGGGAGTTCGACCGCCGGAATCTTCGCCCGTTCCGCCAGGAACTCGGACGGCCGCGAGTCCTCGTAGGCCGCGCGGATCACCATCTTCACCGGCCGGCGCTGCACCTCCTCCAGCACCTGGGCGAGATAGCCGCTGCTGGGCGGCACGCCCGGCTTGGGCTCGAGCGAGACCACCTCCTGGAGGCCGAGCCAGTCGAAGAGATAGACCCAGTTCTTGTGCTGCACGGCAACCGGAATGCCCTTGAGCGGCGCCGTTTCCGTCTCCCATTTCACCATGGCCGCGTTCCAGCGCGTCGCGAAATCAGTGTAGCGGGCGTTGAAATAGGCCGTGTCGGCGGGATCGAGCTCGATCATCCTTTGTGCCAGCGGCACGGCGACGGCCGCGATGTTGCGCGGGTCGGTCTGGATGTGGGGATTGCCGCCGGGATGAACGTCGCCCTCCGAGCGGTCGACCCGCGCCGGCACTTCCAGCATCCGTACGTAACTTGCCGCCTCGAAGGAGCCGGGCGCGCCCGGATCGATCTTCGCATTCGCCGCCTGCCGCACGATCATCGGCAGCCAGCCGACTTCGAGCTCCGAGCCGCTGCACACGGTGAGATCGGCGGCGCGCGCCTTGGCGATCAGACTCGGGCGCGCCTGAATCTGATGCGGGTCCTGCTGTCCGGTGGTCGCGACATAGATATCGACCTTGTCGCCGCCCAGTTCCTGCACCAGCGCGCCCCATTCCGGCTCGCAGGCGAAAACGTTGAGTCCGGCGTAAGCCGGCCGGGATAACGTCACCAGCGCAAGAAGCGCTGAAAAAAGAATCCTTCGCATTATTGCTCTCCTCAAATCCCGAAATCAGAATCCGTGCGCCGCGTGCGGCCCGAAGGTCACGGTGTAGGCGGCGAGCACCTCGTCGTTGGTCACGAGATCCGCGTCGTCGCGGTTGTATTGCAGGCGGAAGCGGCCGAACTCGCTGGTGTCGTATTCCAGGAGCAACGAGTTGTTGTTCGGCGTGTGGCCCATGGGATCGACCGCAGTGCCCATGAGCGCAGCGGACACGTTCTCGGCGTCCACTTCGTCATGACGGAAGCCCACGCGCCAGCGCGGCATGAATTGGTAGACGGCCTGGAGATACCAGCCGCTGCGCCCCTGGTCGAACGGGCTGCCGTCGAAGCGGCCCACTTCATTGGCGAAGAAATACTCACCGTTGACGATCAGGTTCCGCTGGACCGGATTCCCCTCGGGAGCCCATTTGTAGACCAGGCTTGCGATGCCGATATGATCCTTGCCGGTGAAGGTGTCGGTCCCGTCGAAGCGGTCGCTGGCCCGGGTCTGCAGGTAGGACAATCCGGCGAGCCAGCTCGAACTCTCGTCGATGTCGCCGCCGAAATGCGCAAAGCCGCTGAAGGCGCCCTTGCCCTGGTTGGGGGCGTTGGCGGCGGGGAATGCGTCGCCGCGGAACGCCTCGGCTCCCAATTCGAGGAACATGTCGACGGGCGCCAGCCAGCGGAGCTGAACGCCGTCGTCGCCGTACTGTTTGTTCAGCAACGCGCGGTACGGGAGCGGCGCATCGATGAAGTCCCACGCGTGGGCGTGCTTCTCGTTCAGATAGCCGACGCCGGAGTAGAAGCGCCCGGCCTTGGCCGTGAAGCCCCAGGGGAGGCTCGTGCTCTGGATGTAGGCCTCCTCGACGCTCACCGCGTTGTCGCGGTCGAAGGAAAGGATCACGTTGCCGAAAAGGTAGGGATCGATGTTCGCGGACATGGCGACCTCGGATTCGCCGAGTGAGAAGCCGCGCGGCCCCGGTCGCGCTTCGTCGCCGATCTGGAAGCCCGGCACCTTCGCCGCGTCGGGATTGTGCCCGAACTGGCCGAACATCCCGTTCAGCACCACGGCGATGGCGGGATTGAGCGCGTTTCCGGGCGCGGACGCTCGCGGCACCGGAAGCCCCGGTCCGCGCGATGGCGCGGCGTACGGAGCAGCCGGCGGAGCGGCCCCGGACGAAGACGGCGGCAGGGTCGTGGGCATGGGTGCGCCCGCGGCCGGTGAAGACGCGGATGGAGACGCGGGCGCAGCTTCGGCCGCCACACTGGGAGCCGGCGCGGCCCCCGCCGACGATCTGGCGGGCGGCAGCGTGGTGGGCATCGCGGAGGATGGCGCTTGCGCGGTGCGCTGGGGCGCGGGGGAAGGAGTCTCCGGCGCCGCTACGTCCCGGTGTTCCAGCGCGCCGATGCGGGCGTTCAGTTTCGCGATTTCGGATTCGTAGGATTGCTGCATCTGCCGCATCTGCTGCGTCACGGAATCGAGCGCCTGTTTCAGCGATTGCAGCGTGTCGTCGGCCCAGACCGGGCCGGGTGCGAGCACGAGCGCCGCGGCAAGCGCCGCAATGTGCCCGCGAACGAGCGAAGAGTTCATGGAAACCTCCCGAGTCGACGGTGCCGTGCGTCCGCGGCCGGAGGGCGCGCAAGTGCGGCCTCAGGACGTCGCGGAGCGGGTGGTGCTAGCCGTCAGGCGGGAGGAGGGTCGCGGGGGCGGAAGCCGATGGCAAAGGAGAGGCGCGGCAGCGCCTCGAGGGGAACGAACCGGAACGATTCGGTGAAGCACGGGGCGTCGGGCAACTGGGGCGAAAGGGCGGGACCGGTCGTCGGCACCTTCGCCGCCAGGCACGTGTCGTGGCCGGAGAAATGGCCCGCTGTGTCGTGCCGCACGTCGTGAAGCGCGGCGTGGACGAGGCC